>CAJWFU010000016.1:0-12946 GCA_913031315.1 uncultured Phycisphaerae bacterium
AGTATAGAACCACTCGATGCCCCGACCGCCACTTCGATCCGAAACCGACATCTCATCCCAACCCCTGGAGCCGGGGGAGGGGCCGAATTCCGGAACGACAACTCCGTCGATGACCCCGCCGGTCGATATCCGACGAGGTCGGGCCGCTCTCTGGCTCGGTCTGCTGGGGATCCCATCCTTCGGCCTCACGGCGGTGGCGGGGCTCGGTCTGGGGCTTTCGGGGCTCCGGGGGCCCCAGCGTGGCTGGTCGATCGCCGGGGTTCTGGTTTCGTTCGTGGTGATTGCGGCCTGGATGGGGGCCCTTGCCGGGGTGATCGAGGTGATGCAGGCGGCTCAGGTGAAACCGGCTCAGGTCTGGCCATCGGGAGAACGCCTGGGTCTGATTCTGGCCCGAAAGGTCTCCCAATCGATCGATCCCGCCACGCCACGTCCGCCCTCCGACGAGCTACTCGCTCGTTTACTCGATGAGACGCCGGTGATGTACCGCCGATTCGGTGATCCGTCCGTCCCCCTGGCGATCGAACCCTTGAAGACGGTCCCCGGCGTCCTGATGCGGTGGCGGATCGGTGCTCCATCGGACCCGTCGTTCGGTTCGGCGCTGACCACCGTCGATCCGGATCCTGGGCGGAGCGGCATCTTCTTGTTCGCGTCGGACGGCCGATCGATCCTTCCTCTGAGTCGCGCAGTCGATCCCGAACATCGCATCTACGACGATCGCGAGACCGCGATTCTCGCGTTCACCGTGCCGGCCGCCCGGGCGATCGTCGAGGCGGCGAGGTCCATGGACGGTGATCTTCCTGATGCGGTGGAGGCGAGTCGGATCATGGCCGCCACCGGACCTGACCCGTTGCCGATGTATCGCCCTCGGCCGGGGGGGCTGTTCGACCTCATCGATCCCCGGACTCGAATTCATGCGACCTATGCGGCATTTGGTGGCGTGCTGGTGCCGGTCATTCCCTGAACCCTCGAACCTCCTACCATTCGGTTCCGATCTGAATTGGGATACCGCCGCACTTCAACTCCCATCAACCAATGCCCGTTTTCATGGATTTCAGAATGCATCGATGCACACCGGTCTTCGCCACCATCGCCACCCTGTCTGTCGCCGGGTCCGCCGTCGGTTTCCAGCAGGGATCGATCGTGAAGGAGAAGGTCGATCCCTACTCCTTCCAGCCGGAGAACACGGCGGTGGTGGTTGACGCGGAAACAGTCGACATCCCGCAGATCTTCGAGGATCTCGACCCAGTCGCTCGCGAGTGGTACCAGCATGTGATGACCCTTTCCAATCCGTGGTTCGAAGGCCGGGCGCCGGGCAGCGACGGGATCGAACGGGCGGCGGAGTACGTGGAGTTCTGGTTCGAGCGAAACGGGCTCGAACCGGCATTCCCGGGGCGTGGAGTGGAGGGCGATGAGTGGACGTCCTATCGACAGCCTCTGCAACTTCCCGGTGGCCGACCTCGGATCATCCGAGCCGAGATGTCGATCGATGGACGGATGCTCGCCCCGGGTGAGGACTTCGCCGTCCTCGGAAATTCGGGAGACGGCCGGGTTCAGGCACCGTTGGCGTTCGCGGGATATGCGATCGACGAGGGACCCGACGGATACTCGAGTTTCGACGAAGACGATGCCGAAGCATCGTTCGAAGGGCGCCTCGTGCTGGTATTCCGCTACGAACCGCTTGACGAGGAGGGCCGGAGTCGATTCACGAGCCGTCGCTTCAGCAGTCATGCTTCGATTCCCGAAAAGATGAAGGCGGTCGCTGATCGTGGTGCGGCCGGCATCGTGCTGGTCAACCCTCCCGGAGCACTGTTCGCGAAGGACGGTCTCGAAGACGGACCGGACGGTCGATTCGGCGAAACCCTCGACATCCCGGTGATTCAGGTGACGCCGGAGATCGCGGAGCGCATGCTGGTCGCCTCCGGCGTCGCGGCGGACGAGAACCTCAAGTCCTGGCGACTCAAGGCGGATGAAGGTGGCCATGGCGCGACGGCGATCGGTGACGGCAAGGCGATCTTTTCGATCGCGACCGAGATCGACGGCGGTGCGAAGGTGACCTCGAACATCGGTGGCGTTCTTCGAGGTCGTGGATCGTTGGCGGACGAATGGGTGGTGATCGGTGGTCACTACGACCACGTCGGTTACGGCGACTTCGGGGCGATGCCCACGAATCGTGGCCGGCTCCATCCCGGCGCGGACGATGACGCGAGTGGCACGGCGGCGGTGATCATGCTTTCCCGGTCGATGGCCGATCGATACGCGGACTCCGATGACGAAGATCTTCGCTCGGTTCTCTTCCTCGCGTTCACCGCGGAGGAATCAGGTCTCATCGGCTCCCGGTATTACGTCGAACACCCCACTCTGCCCGCAGGCTCGATCAACGCCATGCTCAACCTGGACATGGTGGGTCGCCTTCGTGATGACACGCTGGCGGTGGGTGGCGTCGAGAGCGCGGTCGGGATGCTCGATCGAATCCGACCGGATCTGGAAGCAAGCGGTCTCGACATCGTCGCCGATCCCAACGGTCGTGGACCGAGTGATCATGCGAGCTTCTACGGGGCGGGTATTCCGGTGCTCTTCTTCTTCACCGGAACCCATGAGGTCTATCACCGTCCGGGTGACTTCGGTTGGACGGTCAATCCTCGTGGGGCGGCCAAGGTCATCGATCTCGCGGATGCGATCGCGACTCGATTCGCGTCCGACCCTGAACGGTTGGACTTCGGTGACGGACGCGGTGCTGGTCTCGCGGCGAAGCCGTCCCGGAACGCCCGCCCCGATCCCAATGATCGAGGGTACGCCGCGGTTCGTCTGGGGATTCGACCGGGCATGGGTGGAGGCGACACGTTCGGCGTCAAAGTCGAAGGCGTCAGTCCCGGAACCAGCGCCGAAGAGAGCGGCATACTCAAGGGTGACGTGATCGTGGCCTGGGGCGGGGAGGATCTCGTCGATGTCATGGACATGGTCGCTCGACTTCGAGAGCACAAGCCAGGCGATGTCGTGCCGATGGTCGTATTGCGTGACGGTAAGGAGGTCGAGTTGGACGTGACGATGAAGGCGAGTGAACGGAACGTCGAGAACTGAAGTCACCGATCGTCCACTGCTTCGTCGCGACGCTTGATCCGCTCAGCGCATCGGGTTCTCGAGTTGTCCAAGGCCGTCGATCTCGACCGTCATGTGATCACCGGGGGCCAGCCGTATCGGCGGCGTGCGGGCGAATCCAACGCCCGGAGGGGTACCGGTCAGGATCACGTCGCCCGGCTCGAGGCGGACGAAGCCCGAGAGGTGCGCGATGAGGGTGGGAATCTTGAAGATCAGCCGGCTGGTCCAGGACTCCTGCATCGTCCTGCCGTTCAGACGCAGTCTGATTCCGAGGTCATGAGGATCATGAATCTCATCCTTCGTCGCGATGAACGGACCAAGCGGGCAGAAGCCCTCGCAGCTCTTGCCACGAGTCCACTGTCCGTCGGCGAACTGGAACCGGCGGGCTGAGAGGTCGTTGGCGATGGTGTATCCAAGGACGTGGTGCATCGCCTCTTCCTCGGTCACCTGCCATGCGTGCCGACCGATCACCACTGCCAGTTCCGCTTCGAAATCGACTTCTGGATCGTCCTTTGGAATCGGAACGGCCGTCCGAGGCCCGACCACGTTGCTGGAGAACTTCGAGAAGACCAGGGGTGATTCTGGTGGGGTCATCCCACTCTCTTCGGCATGGTCCCTGTAATTGAGGCCGATGCAGATGACCTTGCCCGGTCGGAGAACCGGTGCGAGGAGCGTGATCGTCTCGAGGTCGAAGGTTGGCAGTCCCCCCAGTTCCTGCTCGATCTGGGAGAGAAGGGGCCGGTCCAGGTCGTAACGGTCGAGAAGTCCGAGATCGATTCGATCGGGATTCGGCGGTGGAAGCAGCCCGCTGGCATCCAGAACCCGGCCATCGGAGATCGTGCCGAATCTGATTCGGGGGTTCGATGAGGCGGTGAAATGGATCAGTTTCATGGTTTGAGGTTACTGGACCCAGTCGCTCATTCGTTCGTCTTCGTCCTGCATTTATTCAAGCCCCCGGAGAAATTGGGGGATAATCCGTAGTCACCTCAATGATCAGCGGTTTGAAACCGAAATACCAACGATACTCTTCAGCCGGTTTTCATTGCCAACGCGATGTCTTATGACAGGCGTGCGAAAACAGTCTTAACTTCCTCTCAGAAATGGTTCTGTAAGCATGACCAAGCCCCTCCCCACCCCCAACGATCGCAAGGTCCTCGTCATCGGCTGGGATGCGGCTGATTGGAGGGCGATCCGGCCCCTGCTCGAGCAGGGAAAGATGCCGAACCTGCAGAAGATGATGGACGAGGGAGTTCACGGAAACAACTCCACCCTCAACCCCGTTCTGAGCCCGATGCTCTGGAGTTCCATCGGCACGGGAAAGAGGCCGTACAAGCATGGCATTCACGGTTTCAGCGAACCGACACCGGACGGAAAGTCCGTGCGGCCCATCACCAATGTGAGCCGGACGTCGAAGGCCGTCTGGAACATGCTCAATCAGACGGGTAAGAAGTGCAACGTGGTGGCCTGGTGGCCATCCCACCCCGCCGAACCGATCGATGGGGTGATGGTCAGCAACTGGTATCAGACGGCTCGAAACATCAAGAACGCGTCACTCGATCCCGAGATCGGCAAGCCTCGGCCGGAATCGCACGGATGGGATCCCAAGCAGTGGGAGATGGCACCGGGGACGGTCCACCCGCCGGCCATGAGCAAGAACCTCCAGGAGTTCCGATTTCACCCGCTCGAACTCGATGCGGAGCATGTCGGTCCGTTCATTCCGAAGTTCATGGAAATCGATCAGACCAAGGACAAGCGGCTCGAGGGTTTCGCAAAGACGTTGGCCGACACCGTGAGCGTTCATGGCGCGGCGACGGCGCTGATGCAACTCGAACCCTGGGATTTCATGGCCGTCTACTACGACGGAATCGATCACTTCGGCCATGGCTTCATGAAGTACCACCCGCCGAAGCAGGACAATATCAGCGACGAGGATTTCGAGATCTACAAGGGAGTCGTGGAGGGCGGTTATCGCTTCCATGACATGATGCTCGGTGCGATGCTCCACCTCGCAGGCGAGGAGACCACCGTGATCCTCGTCTCGGATCACGGCTTCCACCCGGACCATCTGCGTCCCGAAGAGATCCCTGCGGAACCTGCCGGACCGGCGATCGAGCATCGCACCTACGGAATCTTCGTGGCCAAGGGGCCGGGCATCCGAAAGGGTGAGGTCATTCATGGTGCCAGCGTCCTCGACCTGACGCCGACGGTTCTCGCCTGCTTCGGACTTCCGATCGGAGCGGACATGGACGGCAAGCCGCTGGTGAACATCTTCGAAGACACGCCGGAGATCGAAACGATCCCTTCCTGGGACGAGGTGGATGGTCCCCATCCTCACGGCATGCATCCCCCTGATGCTCATCTCGACAGCAACCAAAGCGCTGAAGCGATCAAACAGCTGGTCGAGCTCGGGTACATCGAAGAGCCCAGCGAAGATACGAACGAAGCCGTTCGAACGACCACTCGGGAGCTCAAGTACAACCTGGCTCAGGCCTACATGGATGGAGGGCAGTGTGGGCCCGCGGCCGAACTTCTTGAGGAGATCTGGGGGGACTGGCCATATGAGCATCGCTTCGGTCTCAATTACCTCGCCTGCCTCGTGGCGCTTGATCAATGGGATGAGAGAGCTGTTGCCATCGAGCGATTCAAGATCAACATCTTGAACGGCGTGGCATGGGCGAAGGACGAAATCGAGCGACTTCGACCGCTGGCGGCGGAATACGGGGTCACTCTGCCGATGGCGAAGACGAACGAGACTGAGGATGGATCCGAGGTCGAGCTGTTGGAAGAGAAGGAGGTCGTGGAATCGGATGTGGCGGAGAAAGCGGCCAAGAATCAGGCTGACATGCCGAAGGCGATGTCCATGGAGATCCGGAAAGTGATGTCTCTGTTCCGGCCGATGTCGGAAGCACTTTTCTGGATCGGTATCGAGCAGGCGATCGGATCTGGACACATCACCGAAAAAATGATGAACCAGATCGACAAGGTCGTGACGTCGGTCGAGGGACGAATGTATCCCGAGGCGCACAACATGATCGGCAATCTCATGCTCAAGATGGAGCAGGGAGACAAGGCTCGCCTTTCGTTCCAGCGAGCCCTCGAGACCGATGATGAGAATCACGCCGCTCGTCTTGGGCTTGCGGAAGTCGACCTCATCGATGGAGACTGGGAGTCAGCGACCGAAAACGCACTCACCGCCACCGAGTTGCTGTTCCAGAATCCTCGAGCGCATTATGTCCTGGCCAAAGCCCTCGAAGCCGACGGAGACGATGAGCATGCCCGGATCGCATACGGGGTGTCGATCCAGCAGGCGAACAGCTACCTCCCACCCCACGAGGCATTGCTGGCGTTGCTGGTCCGAGTGGGTGACGAGACCGAGGCGGCTGCCATTCGTGTCAAGATCAAGTCGATTCAAGACCGCGAGGTGACTGAGAGCGTCATCGACGACGTCGATCAAGCTTCGGAACAGATCTCCGCCAATCGGACCAAACGGCGTGCGGGACTGCAATCGATCGCTTCGGAAGGTTCCGAGGCGGTGTCGGCGGATGATCAGGTGACGGTCGTCAGCGGTCTCCCCCGTTCCGGCACTTCGATGATGATGCAGATGCTTCAGGCGGGCGGTATCGAGCCCTACACGGATGCGAATCGCGAGGCTGATTCAGACAACCCGCGAGGGTATTTCGAGCATCAGAACGCGATTCGTCTGGGTTCGGACAAATCATGGCTTCCCGAGGCCCGCAACCTCGCGGTGAAGATCGTCGCCCAGTTGCTCGCGGATCTTCCGCATGGAGAGAAGTATCGAGTGATCTTCATGGACCGCGATCTGCGCGATGTGGTCCGGAGCCAGAAGGTGATGCTCGATCGCCTCGACCGGAAGGGTGGCAATCTCTCGCCCGGTCGAATGATGATGACGCTCGACGGTCAGGTCGCCCGCGTGGAACGTCTGCTTGCTCGTCGTCCGGACATCGATGCCCTCTTCGTCTCCTACGAAGATGTGGTGGCGGATTCCGGTAAGGAAGCCCGACGGATTTCGGAATTCCTGGGGCAGGATCTGGATCTGGAGGCGATGACCAACGCCGTCGACGGGAGTCTCCGTCGCCAGAAATCAGAGTCGGGCGGTTGAATCTTCGGCACCAAGTTTCCTGTGAAGGGGAATCGGTTGAATGACAGGGTTGCGTATCTTCTGATCAGGGCTGACAAGAGTCTGCTTTTCGCACTCCCGGATCTGCAGGCGGAACGTGATGATCTCGCGATGAGTCCGCTGATCATCGAATCCGTTGATCGCCCCATGTCGACGATCGCCTCGGCTTTCACGGGGGCGAAGTCGCTGCGACATGGAGCCTTCACGCAGTTCGTACCGGATCTGGAGTCCGAATCGAGCGATGACCGGCCTCGCCTTCGACCTCGGAGTTCTCGGGACTTCGGCGCTCCACTGCTCAACCACCGGTTGTACGGACGAGGTATCGCTTCGCTCACTGTGGGGCTGCCTCTGGCTCCAGCGGAGAGCGAAGAGTCCTCGTTGCTGACCGAAGTTCCGCTGGCGGCGGTCCGGAAGAAGGCGAAGGAGGAGAATGTCGACATGCTGACGTCGACTTTTGGATTCCTCCTTGGCGGCGTCGCCAAAAACCCGGAGGTTCGTTGCCTGATGGCAACGCTGAACATGATCAGGAAACAGAAGGATTCGGCAGTCAAGAGTGTGGATCCTGACCCCGACCCCGACCCCGACGGCGACGGCGAAGGCGAAGGCGAGGATTCGACCTCCGAGGAATCAGTCTCCGCAGATCAGAAGAAAAAAGGCATCGACTCTGCCCGCCAGCTTCTTACCGCCATTGATGCCCTTCGCGAGGCCGCCGATGTGACCCACGTCTACGCGGTGGTCGTCACCAGAAAGATGGGTACCGGCGTACTCTTCGGTCCACGATCGGACGAGCTGGACGCTTCGTTCGTCCAGATGGAATCGGGAGCGGGCATCACCCTTGCGCTCCTGGGAGAGGACGTCCCGGCAGACGTGGCGGGTGGCAAGCTGTTGCAAAGAAATGAAGGGCATGCGGCCTCCTGGGCGGTGGACTCGGTGGAGTTGACGCCGGTCGACTGGGAAGGGGCGTTCGAGTACGTCCGCGAGGGTCACGCCAAGGAGATGGAAGTCGCCATGACCGTGAACCATTTCCGGGGTCGATTGCGAGCGGCGGTGATGATGGCTGATCGAGAGGAGGCGATTCGAGTGGCGACTCGATTGAACGTCATCGAACCTTCAAGGTCGAATCTTCTCGGACTCGCCATCCTCCAGGGTCAGTCAGGCGAAGTGGATGAATGTCGGGCGTCGGTGCGGAAGATACAGGCCGAACATCCCGATACCGTCGAGTCGGACCTGGCCGAATTGATACCGGCTCTGGGCACGGATCCGCAACGCGTGGGAGAAATCCTCGATCGATACGAGTATCCGATGGGATCGAACATTCTGATCCGCCAACTCTGGACCCGTGCGCTTGTGAGTGCCGGCCGTGTGGATGATGCGATCGATGCCAACTGGAAACTGATTTCACAGAAGGCCGCATCGATGTACGATCGAATCGTCTTCGCCCGACTCTCGATGGATCGAAGCCGGGCGGGTGACGCAGGACGAGCGGCGTTGGTTCTTCGCATGGTCACTCCGAGGGCCCCGTTGAACAAGAACGGTGAGCCGAAATCGGGCCCGCTGATTCTTCGGGCTCGCGCACTTCACGCGAGTGGCCATGGAAAGATGGCGGTCATGCTCCTCAAGAAGTTGCTGGTCTTCCATCCGATGGAGCAGAAAGCGACCGCGGCCTTGAACGAGATTCAAAGGAACCTCGCCGGATCGGGCACCTGACAGAATTCAACGGTGTTCGAGCAGGATCACATGTTGTGATCGGGGACCGTGCACGCCGAGGACCAGTTCGAGTTCGATGTCCGCGGTCCGACTCGGTCCGGTCGCGAAGGTCAGGGTCGGTGGCGGCAACCCGTCGGACCCTCGTGATCTCGCGAGGGCGTCGTCCCAGGTTTCGACCAACTCGGTCGCGAAGATGATCGCGGCATGAGCTTCGGGAAGCAGTGCGGCAAAGCGATTGCGTTCGGTCATCTGTCGCGCCTTGCCGTTCTGGTCTCCGCTCGCCAGGACGATGGTTCCGTATTCAACGATCCCGAGAGATGCCCGGGTGACGCCGAGCTCGGCCGCCAGAAGGGTCGCTCGGGGCGCGTCGGGGCCGGCGAGGCGGAAGCCGCCGGCGACTCCTTCAAGGATGTCGACCACCAATTCATCGTCGCTTCGGACCACGATGGATGCAGCTCGATCCCGGAGTATGGCAAGCAGCGCTTCGGATGCTCCCTCGTCGGAGGTCACTCGATGACAGACTCCCTGAGCTTGTTCGAGTGCCGATGCGAATCGTTCGATTCGTGATCGATGATCATCGGGGAGCGGGGTGGGAACCGACGAGTCGGCCACCGCCGCGGTGGCGATGGGTGGGGCGGCGATGGCGGGGGCGATCGATGTCGGGCGACCCCCCTTCAGGTGAGCAGAAGCCTCTCGCTGGCCGCGGGCCTTTCGAAGTCTTTCGAGGACCAGATTCCGATCTTCAATTCGAGGTGGATGCGGGGTCATGGGCGTGGCCTTCCATTCCGGAGACGCCTGGCCGTGGCGCCCTCTGCAAAAGAGCGACCTGCGGATCGGGGTGCGGACCGGCCCTGAAGCCACCCCGAAAGCGGACCGAATCTTCGACCGATGTCAGGATGTCGCCGCGCGATCCCGGACCCGAATCGAGCCAGGCGTCCGAACCAGCGGTAGAGCATCGGCGACAACATGGCCCGTTGCCAGAATGTGAAGGCTCTTTGCTTCGCCCTGATGTGATGCCGGGTGGTCTCATCCGGCGAATCATCAGAGTTCGATGGTTCGGCGCCCTGATTTCGGAGGTGAAGCAGGACCCCGGGAATGTCGATGTCCACGGGGCAGACTTCACGGCAGGCGCCGCAGAGGCTGCTGGCGCCGGGAAGTTGGGAGGCGGCGTGCATTCCCGCCATCTGCGGCGTCAGGATCGCACCGATCGGTCCGGGGTAGACGCTGCCATAGGCGTGGCCGCCGATCTGCCGATACACGGGACAGACATTGAGGCAGGCGCTGCACCGGATGCACCGCAACGTCTGGGCGGTGACTTCTTCGGCCAGGAGTTCCGAACGACCATTGTCGACCAGGACGATGTGTACTTCGTCGGGTCCATCATCGTCGAGTGAAGCTCCCGGACCCGAAACGAGAGTCTGGTAGCAACTGATCGGTTGTCCGGTCCCACTCCGCGTGATCAGTCTCACCAGGGGACCGAGCTCCGCCAGCGTGGGAACCACCTTCTCGATGCCGGCGATCGCGACATGGATTCGTGGGAGGGACGTCGTGAGCCTGATGTTCCCTTCGTTCTCGATCAGAAGGAACGAACCGGTCTCCGCCACGAGAAAATTGACTCCGCTGATTCCCATCTCCGCATGGGCGAACCGATCACGGAGTTCGTTTCGGGCGATCTCAGTGAGCCCTTCGGCGTCCTCGGGCATCGGTCGGCCGAGGGTACGAGCGAAGAGTGCTCGGATCTCGTGACGGCGTTTGTGAATCGCAGGCACGAGAATGTGCGAGGGCGGCTCTTCCGCGAGCTGCACGATCCACTCGCCCAGGTCCGTCTCCACCGGAATGACGCCAGCGTCCACCAGAGCCTCGTTGAGACCGATCTCTTCGGTCACCATCGATTTGCTCTTGACTGCGAGTTCGATCCGATTTCGAGCCGCGATCTCCAGAACGATGTTTCTCGCCGCAGCCGCATCCGACGCCCAATGGACGATCGCCCCACGTGCGGTGGCCTCGCGCTCGAACCGGATCAGGTGTTCATCAAGATGGGCGAGGGCTCGATCCTTGGTGGCTTTCGCTTCAGCACGGAGCGTCTGCAGGTCGATGCCTTCCAACGCGATGCCGCGACGATTTCGAATGGTGTCCGTCGCTCGAGCCAGGGCTCCACGAAGTTCCACATCGGCGAGGGCCCGGGGCACGAGATCCTCGAACTCGTCGGCGTGAAGGTGGTGGATCGTTCCGGTCTTCTTCATTCCGCTCGCCTTGCCTTGGCCCACGCGGGATCGGTTTCCTGCGCAGCCAGCACCTCGGCGAGGTGGAGACCACGGATTCGCGATTTTCTGGCCTCCAGTCTTCCCTCCAGTTGCATCAGGCAACTGACGTCGCTCGAGACGACCGCATCGATTCCCAGGGTCTCGAGCTCGTTGATCTTGTCGTCGGCCATGCCGATGGAGATTCCAGGAAGGTCGACGCTGAAAGTGCCGCCAAAGCCACAGCAGCGGTCACAGGTTGCAGATTCGACCATCTCAAGGCCGCGGACTTCGGCCAGGAGTCGCCTGGGTTCCTCTTGAATACCCAGCTCTCGGAGACCGTGGCAGGCATCGTGCCAGGCCACCCGGCCGAACCAACTGGCCTCGAGCCGCTCCAGTCGGAGCCTGCGGACCAGGAACGACCCCAGCTCCATGGCGGAACCGGCGACCCGGGCCGCGGCCTCCGCATCCCGTTGATCACCTTCCCGGTGAAGTAGTTCGACCGCATGCCGGAACATCGCGACGCAGGATCCGGACGGCGCGACGATGACGTCACATCCGGCATCGAGCTGGGCGTCGAGACGGTGAATGGTTCGGATGCAGACCGGGGTCGCCTGACGCTGCAGACCCGGGTTGAAGGCGGGCTGTCCACAGCAGGTCTGTCCCGGGTCGTAGTCGATGGTACAGCCACACCGTTCGAGGACCTCGACCGTGGCTTCGGCGGTCGAAGGCCGGAACTGATCGACGAGACACGTGACGAAGAGAGCGACTCGCATCACCGAAGCATACCGGGCGAATGATTTTTTTCCGCCGATCGGTGTCAGAACCGGGCGCGAACCGCGTAAGGAGTTGAAGTCGCTCGATCGGTCACGGGTCCTACGCCCGAAGAAGGAGGCGGCTTGACCATCTGAAGGAGGATTTCCTTGTTTCAGGACTCATCGAAAATGACGAGCCACATGACTCCACGACCTCGAGAATCCGACGAGCATCGAATCGACTGGCGAGCGGCGGGCCCGATCGAGATGCGTTTCGCGGACGGTGCGGTCGACCGAGATGCGGTCTATCGATTCCGACACCGCGTGCTCGGAGCCAGAGAGGGAGTGCTTCGGGGCTTCACGGCCTCCAATGGCCGCCTGCTGGAACCTGCGGATGAGGAGGCGGAACTCCTCGCGGCGTTCACCCAGTCGGGTGAAGTTCAGGCGGCCCTCCGACTCGAGACCGTTGGTCGCGCATTCCAGAGATTGAGAGTGCCTTTCGATCGAGATCATCTCGCTCGTTCGGAAATCGAACCGGGGATCCGAGCATCGTTCTCAAGTCGCCTGCTCGTGGATCCTGCGGCCGGTGGGCACGTCGCCATTCGTCTGCTGGTGTCCATGGTGCGAACGATTTCCGCTCGAGGATTTCATCACGATCTCTGCCTGGCTCCATTCGGAGCCGAAGGCCTTCGGAACCGACTTGGATACCGAGCCTTCGGAGTCCGCTGCGGGAGCATGGATTCGGCCGCCAGCGGGCCGGCCGAGCTGCTGCATCTCCGGGTACCCGAACTCAAGGAGAACAAAGGAATGAAGGAAGTGAAGGATCCGGTGTCCCGACCCTGGCGGCGATTCAGCCGACTCGGTCGAGAGCGTTCCTGACCGCGTCGGGAGTCCGCGGCGGCGAGGGGGAGAAAACGCCGCCTCGGGTTTCGGATGCACCGAGGGATGATGATGCGGTCGAGCCGAATCCGACCCGGGACCGGAGGTAGCAGGCGGTCTTCAGCGGTGAT
>CAJWFU010000017.1:0-12892 GCA_913031315.1 uncultured Phycisphaerae bacterium
ACGAGAGGCCGAGCTTCTCGGTCACGTGATGGGCGAAAAGCATGGCAACCGCCACGATCGAGACCAGATGCAGAATGATCAGCAACCGACGATTCCCCCGCATGGCGGTGAGTATGGTCGCAAGGATGAGAATGAAGATGCCTGTGGCGATCATGTCTTTTTCTTCCGGATGGGTCTTCGTGGAACCGAGAAACCTGAGTGAATCGAATCAGCCGGGGAGAACCGGTGGCATGGGACAGGAAAGAGCCGAAGCGAGGGCTCGAAGCAGTTCCACTTCTTCGATCGTCGCGTGACCGTCTGCACAAATCCCTTCGACCGCCGCGTCCAGAAGTCTCGATCGGTCCGAATGTCGGAGTCTCTGGAGTTCATCGAGAGAATGATCGAGTTTCGCGACCGAGCAGTCGCTTCGACCCGGGAAGTCGGCATTCCCCACGCCGGCCGCGGCGGCCGCCGCCCGGAAGGCTCGTTCAGCCTGCGCCGGATCACGGGAACCGCTCCAGGCGATCATCGCGAGAACGGTGCGAACGTCGCCCTCGAGCATCGAAAGAGATCTGTTCGGTTTGACCGATCCCCGGTCACCATCCATCAAGGCGGCGAAATGTCCGCGGAGAATTCGACCGAACAACCATTCAAAACGATCTCGTTGACCATCGGCGTCGATCATGCCCTGGATGATGGCGAGGTACTTTCGAGAATCGGACGCGTCCATTCGAGCCAGGGCCGGCATGACCAGATCCACCAGGACCAGCCGGATCTCGGGAGCGTCATGGGTCAGCTTCCGAACCGACTTGTGGAGACGGTTGAGTTCCGTCGCCGTCGGGTGATCCAGCTCGGACTCCAGCAGCGTTGCTTGAATCGATCGAGCCTCGGAATCCTCGGACACCAGAAGAAGAAGCGACACCGCTCTGGCACCCACCAGGTCATGGGCGGAATCTCGAATCGTCTTCGGAATCGAAGCGATCAGGGTCCGGGCGTATGCCAGATGATCGTTGGTCGCATTCCCCTGCCGCGCAAGGCTGTCCCGGACCTGGTTCGCCGAACGAGTTCGCCAGTTGACGGCGCCGGTCGAATCGTCTCCCGCAAGCCCCGACACCGGCGCGACGCCGGCAGTCGATTCACCGGCATGCAGACCACTGATTCCTTCTGTGGCTGCCGCTCCCGAACCTGAACCGTTTTCCGACCGACCACCCTGAACCTCGGAAACCGAACGGTTCTCGATTCGGGCGATGCGGATGGGGAGGGGGGGATGGGTGGCGAAGGCCGTCTGCAGGGCGGGAGTGAAGAAGAAGTGTTCGAACTCGCTCGCCGCCGCCTGAGACATGTCGTTCTTCGGAATGCCCCCGATCTTTCGAAGCGCGTCGGCGATACCGGAGGGATTACGGGTGTAGTCGACGGCCGAAGCGTCGGCCAGAAACTCCCGCTGCCGACTCACGGCCGCCTGGATGAGACGAGATACCAGGGTGCCGATGCTTCCGATCGCCATCAAGGCGAGCCCGGCGATCATCATCGCCAGTCCCAGGGCAGGCCCGGGATTGTTCTTGCCACCCCGACTGGAGAGCAGCATCGGTCCGATGAAACGAAGACAGATCCAGCCGATGAAACCGATCGCCATGATCCCGAAGATGAGACCCGTGATGCGGATGTTCATCCTCATGTCACCGTGGACGATGTGACTGAACTCGTGTGCCATCACTCCCTGGAGTTCGTCGCGTGAAAGCTGCTTTATGCAACCGGTGGTCACGCCGATCACGGCGCTGTCGACCTTGAATCCAGCCGCGAACGCGTTGATCGAAGCATCATCGATCAAGTACACCGGGGGTACCGGGCACCCGGAGGCGATCGCCATCTCCTCGACCACGTTGAGGAGCTTTCGAAGGTCGGGCTCTCGACTGTCCGGGTGGACGAGGGTTCCGCCCAGCGATTCCGCGACGACCTTGCCTCCGGCGGAGAGCTGGGCCGTCTTCACCAATGAACCGATGCCGACCACCAGCACCGTTGCACCGAAACTCGCCAACAGCACTTCAGGCTGCCACCAGCCGATCGGGGCATCACCGTCGGCTGCACTGGTGACCAGCACCGCCGCGACGATGAAGTAGATGAGGCTCGCTATCCCCAGGATCGCGACCGCGAACAGCAGGATGAGAACCGTGGTCTTCGACCTCGCCCGATCCTGATCACCGACGAAATCCATCACCATGAACCGTGATCCCTGTTCGGGGTCCGCGATTCAGAAGCGAACCACCACCTTTGATGGGTCGGCCCCACCTTCGTCGAAGATCTCGAGTTCGAGTCGCTCGCCTTCAGCGAGGAGTGAACCGGGGATCGAGACTTCAGGGACCTCGGAATTCCGGGCGATCCGTTCGCCAGGTGCTCGCAGAGCGTACCCGCCGAGATCGACTCCGTTGACCCGAACCCGACCCCGGGTCAGGCCGTCCAACCGAATGGTGGCACCGCCGGTGGGAATCGAGGCCGACCGGCCCTTCTTCAAGGGAAGGACGCCGCGCATCCATCGCGGCCCCGTCGAATCACCGGTGGGGGCTCCATTCCAATTGCCGATTCGCGGGTCCGGAGCCGGCTCGAAGCGTCGAACCCGCCAGGCATCGGCCGAAACGATTTCTTCCACGACCTCCAACAGGGAACACGTCGGTTCGATACCGGCTTCCGCGACGAATTCCAGGGGCAGGATCAGGATCCGATTTTTTCCAGCCTTGAAGTGTTCGTCGTCGGCACTGGAAAGTCGCAGCCTCGCTCCTTCCGCTCCAAAGGATGCGATGGCCGTGCCGTTCAATAGAACGATGCCCGCCGCGCCGGGTTCGATCTCGAGCAGGACCGATGATTTTCGTCGATGCGTGAAGGTCAGCTCCACTCCGGAACTGGATGTCAGTTCACCTTCTGCGGCGCCGGGAATGAACGACATGACCGAATACGGATCGATCGGGGGATGATCGACGGCGGATGTCTCGACCCCGGCCAGAGGTTTGACCGACACCAGCGCTCCGGGTCGATCTCCGTCGGCGGGGGCGCGAACTCCCTCCACCGGCCTCGGCCGGTGACCGGCGAACAACGCGAGACGGTGCTCGCCCTTGAGAGACTGAATTGGAATCTCTCCATCGGCGAAACGACCCATCGACTCGTCATCGATCCAGACCTGCACGTCCGCAAGACCCCCGAGAAGCCGGAGGGTCTGGGATTTCGATTCTTGAACCTGCATCGTCGCCGTGAACCAGGCGTGATCCAGACCAGCGCCCATCGATGCGAGTCCGAGATCACCGTCCATCGGAATCGAACGCGGATGCGATGGATCACGGGGATCCGGTTCCGACCACGCGGACCAGGCACGGGCTTTTCGATTTCTCGGCGTCACCGCTTCAAGGACCTCCGGTCGGGTGACGGTCCCGTCGATCGCGATCCGAAGGGGCTCTGATTCACCCGAGGCCTCCACCGATCCGTCGGGTCGAAGGCACGAAACTCCAATGAAGATGGCCTCCACTCCGTCGGGACCGAACTGGTCGAGAATCTGGTCGCCACGCTCTTCATCGATCAGGACGACGGTGAAGGAACCGATCTTCTCGATCACGGGGTCGAACTTCACGCGGCTCGCCCGCCCGCCTCCGGGGGCGGTCATCTCCAATGGACGGCCGTCGATCGAGACCTCGACTCGTTCGCCCGCGGGGGCCGAAAGCAGGAGCATTCGACCGTTCAGCAGCGCGAGCGGGGTTCCGGTGGTCACATCGAGACGGCCCTGACCAGCCAGATCGGCGTTGAAGACCCGCCAGGAGACCTGATGACCTCCGAAGGAGATCGGGACCCGTCTGCCGGTGCGATCCACGAGCGGAACTCGTTCATCTTCGCCACGACGAAAAGCCATGACCAGATCACCAAGGGCACCAGGTCGCGGAATGACGATCGATCCGGGGGAGTCCTGATCGAGATCCCGCACCAGCGGTTGTCCATCGGGATCGATGCCCGCTATCAGGGAGGCGAAGTCACGGACGAATCGGGCCACTCTTCCCACGACCCGACCTCGCTCCGTCGGCCGGCCGAGACCATCGACCAGGGGAGACACGAAGGGTGCGGGGGAGATCGGACCGTATTCGTCCCGGCCGGTCGCACCGGCAGGAAAGACCCCGTCGAAGGCGTGAGCCACGATGGAGTGGCCACCCGCTGCGATGACCCGGGCGACTCGATCAGCCAGGTCCGATGGATCGGCCGGTGAACCACTCTGACCGGGACGCCGGAACGCCGACGACTGATCGTCTCGGTTGATCACGCAGATTCTCGGCATCTCCGGCTGGACCGTGGCCACCTGCCGAACATTGGAGAAGAGGCCATCCCAGCCGGACCAGGTTTCGATGGCACCTTCGGCCGGAGACCAGAATCCGTTCGCGGTCAGGATCGGAACGGTGAAACCGCGCTCCCGGGAATACCGCACGAGTTCTTGAAGGTAGTTGGGCCCCGAAGAGGCCGAACCGCTCCGCCAGTCGTGCTCGACTTGAATCGCCAGGAGCGGCCCGCCGCCGTCGCGATCCGCCTGCAGATCGACGAGTTGCTCCGCCAGTTTCGCGTACCACTTCGAGACCAGTTCAAGGAAGCCTGGAACTCCTGATCTGGGTTCGACCCCGGAAAGATCACCGATCCAGGCGGGTAGTCCACCGCCGTCGAACGGAGCACCCACCGCCGGACCGATCCGAAGGATGGTTCGCAGACCGACCTCATGAGCCTCCCGGCAGAATGCGGCGACATCGAGTCGACCGGTGAAGTCGAACCCGCCCGGGACCCGTTCGTGCAGGTGCCAGGGACAGGATGCCATGACGGTGTTGAAGCCCAGGGAAGCGAACGACCGAAGGGCCGTCGATCGGACCGAGGGATCCATGGCCGCGTACTCGACCCCCGCACCGGAAATGGCGGTGCGGCGGCCAGCGATCATGAGACTGTGGGAGTCGATGGTGATTGGGGGCATGGAATCGGGTTCGTCCGGAAGTTCGGTTCAGACTCGCAGATGTCATTCTCCCAGATCAATCACTCCGGGAAGGTCGGGAGCTCGGACCCCTTGATACGAATCAGAATGGCCTCTGGATCGTCTGATTTCCGTCGACTGGAGGACCTTTCCACAGCATCCGATAGGCTTCAAGGCTCGAATCCGACGATTCAAGGCCTTCAGAGACCTCTGAACACCTTTTCCGGGATGAATGGCATGCATCGCCCCCTCAATGGTTTCCTCACATCACTGACCACCTTCATCCTTCTTGGATGCGGGAGCCAGCAATTGAAGGAAACCAGCCTTCGGACCGACGACCTGCTTCGAGAGCGAAACTCCGCCCTCGCGGATGGTGGTCGGACCGCTCCCGAGCTGGAACTCGACCTCTACCCCGAGGGAGACCCCTTTCCGGAAGCGATCGAGACGCCAGAAACCACGGATCCCGAAGCGACCGACCTTCCCTTCGAGGCTCGAAGCGAGGCCGACTCCGAAGCCGAGGCGGTCATCGCTCGAATTCGGCTGCTTGCCGTCGCCCCCGATGACGCCCGCCCACTGACCCTGGATGAAGCTCTGGACTTCGCCCGCGTCAATGCGGTCGAGTACACGGGGGCCGAGCAGAGCTATCTTCTCGCCGCCCTGTCGGTGATCACCGCCGAGTATCTGTTCCAACCCAGTTTCTTCAACGAGACGAAATTCGAGATCGGCAAGGGCATCAACCCTCGATACGACGCCGCCTTCCGAGCGGTGAATGATTTCGGTGTCCGCCAACGGCTTCCGTACGGCGGCGAGGTCACCGCCCGATTCCTCGCGGACATCACCCAGTCGCTCGATTCCGCGAGCACCGACGATGGTGTGCAGAGCGCCACCTTCGTGCTCGACGGACGGGTGCCGCTGCTCCAAGGTGCCGGGCTCGCCGCCCGCGAATCCCTGGTCCAATCAAGGCGGAGTCTCGTCTACGCCGCCCGGTCCTTCGAAGCCTTTCGTCGTGACTTTCACGTCGCCATCGTGACCGACTACCTCGACCTGGTCCTGCAACTCGATGCGATCGCCAATGCGCAACGCGGCGTGGAACTCAATCGTCAGGTGGAGGAACGTGAAGTCGCCCTCGTGAGTGCCGGACGACAGGATCCGTTCCAGGCCGACCTCGCACGTCAGGCGACGTTGTTCGCGGTGGACGGTCTGGCGAGTCAGCAGGAGGCGTTCCGACTCTCCCTCGACCGGTTCAAGGTGCGTATCGGAATGACCCCCGAGGAATCAGTGGTCATCGTGCCCATCGAGATCCAGCTGCCGGTTCCCGATCAGAGTTAGGACGAAGCGGTACGCCATGCCTTCGAATTCCGACTCGATCTCCAGACCGCCCGGGATCGACTCGAGGACTTCCGCCGCCAGATCGATCTGGCGGAGAACGGCATGCTGCCCGCCCTCGACCTCGTCGCCAACGTCCGAACGAACGATCCTCAACTCACCGACGGCGTGAACTTCGACTTCAGCAGCGCCCTCTACAGCGCTGGCATCAATTTGAGTCTTCCTCTCGACCGGATGGACGAATCAGTCGCACTCCGGGAGTCGCAGATCCGTTACGCCCAGGGGGAACGTCAGTACCAGCGAACACTCGACGATGCTGCGGTGCAGGTCAGACGAGATCGCCGCGAGATCGATCTCGCCCAGTTCTCCCTCCTTCTCCAGGAGCGAAACGTGGACATCGCTCGCAATCGGATCGCGGCGATCGACGCCGCGCCGGATCGGGCCACCGCTCGTGACCGCACCGACGCGGTTTCCGGACTTCGTGATGCGGAAGATGGACGAGATCGTTCGAGACGAAACCTCCAGGTTTCGATCCTCGACTATCTACGATCGACCGGACTGCTCCGAATCGGCACCAATGGTCGACTCATGCCACTCCCCAACATGCCGGTCGGTGAAGTGATCGGCAATCGCTAGGGCGTCTCGTCGGCCCAGGCATCAAGTTCCCGAGGAGACCAGGGCTGACGACGATCCGACGTCGCCTTTCGAACCTCGGCGACGAATTCCGGGGTCACCGGGTCGGCATCATTGTTCCAGGCCTGGCGAACATAGGTCATGATCGCCGCGAGGTCGGCATCCTTCCGAAAAGGAGCCGCCGGCATCGACTGGTCATAGATCCGACCGTGGACCTCGATCCGACCCTGAAGGCCGTGCATGAGGATTCGAGCGAGGCGTTCGGGGCTTCCCGTGACGAACGGACTCTCATCGAGCGGGGGGTAGACCGGGGGAAGTCCGCGACCATTCGCCTGGTGGCACGTCATGCAGTGAGCGAACAGTGATCGACCACGGGAGATCAACCCCGCGGAAGACGTGTCGTAATCGACGAGCTGCTCGATTCCCGGGCGTCCGGGCCAGGCCAGGGTCGGATCGATCTTCCGCGCGGCACTGGTGATTCTCGGATCACAATCGCCCGGACCCGCAGAGAGAACCGCGGACCATCCCACCGGCTCACCACGAAGATCCATGCGTCGAGGCTTCTTCGAGTCAGGCTTGGTCCGTGCCGAGACCCGGTCGATGATGATCAGGCTCGATCCGATCGAATTCTCCGACCATTCGGTCGCCAACGCGAGTAGCGCCGTGGCGTCGTCCGAACCCCGACGTTGAAGCATCGCGTCGATCATTTCAGTCAGGACCTGGCGCTGAGCCGCACCGCCCCGACCAAGCCAACCATTCCGAACCGGATCGCCTTGAACCCGCAGCATCTGGATCTCTCGACCCGCGATTCCTGCGAGCACCGCCTTGCGGATACCGGCATCCGCGGCATCCCTGGCCAACACGCCGTCAAGCGCCGGAAGGGCTTCGGCGGATGGAAGCGAGCCGATCGAAAGAACCGCCTGCATCCGAACACGTGGTTGTCCGTCCTGCGAAAGGTCTTCCAGAATGCCCACCGCCAGATGCGGAGGGAGTGATTCCGCCACTCGAGCCGCGTGCTCCCGGATCAGAGGATCATCATCGCCGGCTGCCGAGGCGATCAATGAGGAGTCGACGCGATCGATTCCCTCCAACGTCCACATCGCTTGAAGGCGACGGGCGACGGGAAGATCGGAATCGAGCACCAGATCCCGAAGTCCGTTCTCGACCGAGATCGCTTCTCGTTCGACCAGGAGTCGCTGGGCGACATCCCGGACCGCACCATTGTCCTCATCGCGAAGCAGGGTCACCAATGCAGCATCATCAAGGGCAGCCAGATCACGACGCGGTACAACGGCCGGAGCGTCCTCGTCCACGATTCGCCAGATACGGCCCAGTCCGACCGGCGCCGCGAGACCACGATCTTCGACCTGCTTCCGAAGCCAGGTCGTCATGTAGATCCGATGTTGAACGACACCGCGACCGAAATCCACGACGTAGAGGGCACCATCGGGGCCGGTCAGGAGGTTGACCGGTCGAAACCGCTCATCCGTCGATGCGAGGAATTCCTCGCGCTCGTAGGTCGGCGTCGCGACCGGAACCCCGTCCTGATCGTTCAGTTCGTATCTCTTGACGAGATTGCCTGCGGTTTCGCACACGAACGCATCACCCACCGCATCACGAATCGATGTACCCCGAAAGATCTCCGGTCCGCAGGCCGCCGTGAATGACTGGAGAGTTCCGTCTTCGCGAAGGGTTCGACTCTGATAGCCGCGATTGACCCCGGGGTTCGGTCGGACGGGCCAGGTCGAACGATCCCTCGCCGCTCGCCGGGGGACGCCGGGGAGACCGCCCGCCTCCGGATTTCTCGCCGCGTAGTGCTTCGGGAACGAATCATGAATGAGTGGGTCGCTGTTCGGTGAATAGAAGAGTCGCCCCTGATCGTCCCTGGCCACTCCCCACTGCCCATGACCCGGAACCCGTCGGGTCTCCACGTCGAGACTTCCATCCTCGCGTCGATGGAATCGGAATGACTGATGGTGCTGTGATGTCTCGTACCAGTTGTCTATTCCGTACCGAAGTCCGTTTCCCGCATGCTCGGGATTCCCGATGCCCTTGAACCCCGCGACCAGAACCTGGGCGTGATCGGCCCGACCATCACCATCCAGATCCCGGCAGTAGAGAAGGTTGGGTGGTTCCACCACCAGCAGCCCGTCGAAGGCCGGTGCGATCGCACGGGGAAGGACCATCTGATCCAGAAAAACGGTTGAAGCGTCCATCGTGCCGTCACCATCGAGGTCTCGAAGGCGAACGATTCGACCGATGGGGGCCTCCTCGCCATGGCCGTCGGCATCCGGCATGTAGCCGCGCATCTCGCAGACCCAGAGATCACCGGATGCATCGAAGACCGCTTGAACCGGATCGCCGATCATCGGCTCGGATGCCACCAGTTCGATGCGATGACCCGGTTGAAGACTGAACGCCGCCTTCGATTCCTCGGGAGACAAAGGGGGTGAGGGTGGAAGTCTCCACGCCTCGGGGAGATCTCGTTGCAGCTCGCCGGCTCGATCACCATTCTGGGCGAAGGCCTGCGCACCAGACATGAAGATGATCGCGGCACCAAGGACCGGCAAGGAAGATCGTGTGGGATCAGTCATCACCTCAGTCTAGAGGGATGGTGGATCGAATCCGAATCAAGAGACGTTCTTCCGGATTGCCCGGCACCGGTATCCTCAACACCATGAATCGAAATCAATCTTCATCCCGGCCGTCGATCCTGATGCTCGCCTTCGTCTGGGCCTTTCTCGCGGGCGTGGTTGAAGCACAGGAAACCGTCCCCGCTTCTCCGGAAGAGGTGGTCGATCGTCCGTGGTGGCGATTCCTAGAGACCGAGCCTCTGCTTCCCGAAACGCTTGGCGCGAACGGACTCCCGACCGGCTGGGTGTCCGTCGGTGGTGACGCCCGATATGAAATCGAAGTGGGTGAGGACGGCGAAACCATCCTTCGTGGAATCGGTGGTGGACCACGTAACACCTTCCTCGTCGATCCTCGAATCACCGGGGACTTCCTCCTTGAATTCGAGGTTCTGATCGATCGAGGAGGAGGGAACTCCGGCGTGCAGATCCGCAGCGCGGTCGAAACCGATCGCATGTTCGGCTACCAGATCGAAATCGACCCGTCGGAGCGATCCTGGTCCGGAGGGCTGTACGACGAGGGACGACGAGGATGGCTGGCCTCGCTGGAAGACAGCATCGAGGCAAGGGATTCATTCGTACCCGGCCGCTGGAATCGCTACACGGTGCTTGCCGTCGGTCCTCGAATCCGGACCTGGATCAACGACGTGCCCGCGGTCGATCACGTCGACTTCATGGATTCACAAGGGCGGATCGGCCTTCAAGTCCACTCTGGTCATTGTGATGTGCGCTGGCGACGGCTTCGCATTGCAGACCTTGGCGTTCGCACCCCGAAGAGCGTCATCACACCCGGGAATCTCTCGGGAGTGGATGTGGATCCCCAGGATGGGATGAAACCCGGCGACGGGAGCTTCGATCCCTCCGTGGAGGGCGTGACGGTGACGGTCACCGAGCCGATGCCGGAAGCACCATCCGGGTTCGACCTGAGCGCGACCATTCGTCGGGGCGCGGTTCGCATCGAGTTGGGAGATGTCGAGAACGGTCCGGGGTACGTGCTCACCGTCCCGGGACCACTTGGTCGACCGGGCAAGCCGGGCATGATCCGGATTCGTCGAAGCCCGGACTCGATGCGGGTGTTCGTCGACGATGTACCAATGGTTCCGGGTCCTCCGAATCTCGAAGGCCCCCTCATGATCTCGATCGAGATCGACGGCGGCACCATCGCGTCGATCCATGAGATGACCGTGACTCCTCCGACCGCATTGGAATCCAGGGCGATCGAGGAATGGAAGGCGGCGAAGCTCGAACTTCAGGCCGACCCGTGATTCAAGGGCGAAGGTGGTTCAGATCAGCCTGCAACCGATCGAGGCCAGGACGCTCCGTCGGCCATGACCACTCGATTGCGACCCGTCGTCTTCGCCTGGTAGAGCGCGGTGTCCGCGGTGCTGATCAGCGCCTCGGGTGACGCTGGACCTTCGATGCAACTCAGATCCGCCACCCCGAACGATCCGCTGACTCGAACTCCAGGTCGATCGAGCCATTCGATGGCTTCGACTCCGGCGCGATGACGCTCCGCGACCTCGGCCGCCTTCTTGATCCCGGTTCCGGGAAGAATGACCGCGAACTCCTCGCCTCCGTACCGACAGGCGACATCCTGGCTGCGACCACTGGTGAGCACCGCCGCGGTTCGTTCCAGAACCTCGTCGCCGAACGGGTGTCCATGCGTGTCGTTGAGGCTCTTGAAACGATCGAGGTCACAGAGGATCAGTGAAAGCTCGGTGCCGTGTCGAAGCGCGCCGGAGACCTCGGATGCGAGTCGATCATCGAGATGAGCACGATTCCAGAGTCCGGTGAGACCATCGAGCTGGGCCCGCTGTGAGAGCATCCGAAGCAATCTCTGGGTTCGAAGCGCCGAGCGAACCCGGGCCCGGAGTTCGGTGACGTCGAATGGTTTCCCGACGAAATCAACCGCCCCCAGATCAAGGCCTCGAACCCGATCCATCGTCTCCGCACTTGCGGAAACGAAGATGACGGCGATGTCTCTGGTCTTTGGATCGGCCTTGAGTCGTGCCAGAACCTCGAAGCCATCGAGATCATCGAGATCGATGTCCAGAAGAATCACTTCTGGAACGAGTTCCTTGGCGACCCGGATCCCTTCTTCCGCCGTCTGCACCGAATGAAGATCGATACGTTCATGACGAAGGCGGGCTCGGAGGAGTCGGTGAACCAGATCGGAATCATCGATCGCCAACACCCGCGGTCGTTTGGGTTCATCGGTGGACATGTCGACTCCGATGTCGTGGGATTCAGAAGTCAATGCTCTTCCGATCTTGGATCGGGTCGTACGGCGGCCCGGCAATTGGCGATCAGATCCTCCACCCGTTCGGAGAGCGAAGAGATGGCGGCTTCGTCACCAAGAAGTTCGTATTCGAGTCTGGAAGCCGCATCTCCGATCGGATCGAAGCCGTAGCCGCCCGCAGAACCCTTGAGTTGGTGGGCGATGCGACGGAGCGCAGCGACGTCCTCTTCCACGAAGGCCTGTCGGATCGAGTCGACCCGGCTCCCGAGTTCATCCACGAAGAGCACGACGAGATCCTGAAGGTCAGGATCCGATTCGAAGTCACTGTGAATCGGTGAGCGATCGTTGGAAACGGGTTTTGAATCGGATTCAGAGTCCATGGTGGGGTCATCGGCCGGGCGGGCGGCCGGCTTTCGATCGCCAGAGCCTCACTGGAACGTGGATTCGTTCGGGACCTTCATCCTCCGCATGATCGGAATCATCGACATGATCCAACCCCGGCCGTGGGTTCGTTACCATGCGGGACCTTGTCCGCTGGCGTGGTTTCGCCTCGTCCGCCGGAGTTTCATCATGCTTCCGAAGCAGCCGCCCCGTGATGGGCAGCCCGGTTTTCTTTATCTGCCCCCGAATCGCATTCATGGAATCAGCGTCGCGGGCGAGCAGACCACGATCACCATTCCTGAATTCGATCTGACCTTCGACATGGGCCAGTGCACGCGAGCCAGCCTCGCCACGCCGCTGATCGCCCTGAGCCATGCCCACATGGATCACGTCGGCGGACTGCCATATTGGTTCAGCCAGCGGCATTTCCAGAAGTTGGAGGGTGGCCGGGTGGTATGCCATCCCGACATCGTGGAACCGCTTCGTCGAATGCTGTCCTCCTGGGTCGATGTAGAACGGCAGAAGACACCCCACACGATCGACCCCATCGCTCCGGATGAAGATCTCCCGATTCGACAGGGCGTGGTCCTCCGAGCGATCGAAACCCACCACACGTGCCCCAGTCTCGGTTTCGCGGTGGTGGAGAACCGCCGCAAACTTCGAGATCAATACCGGGATCTCCCCCAGAGCGAACTTCGTCGTCTGCGGAACGAGGGAGAGGACCTC
>CAJWFU010000018.1:0-12728 GCA_913031315.1 uncultured Phycisphaerae bacterium
GGGCGGGGTAGACACCCCAGTTCACGAAACGATCTCCGGATCATGCGATTTCACCGAAAGGATTCTCGTCGTGGAGGCTCATTCCGAAGGATTGTGATCTGGCCATCCCTCGGGAGGCCACTCCTACCTGAGGCCCCCATGAACCAGACTCGGATTTCGACTCCCCGATCCTTCGAGAGACTCGGAACGAATTCGATCTTCGACCGCCCGACCGGCATCCTTCTGGCGACCGCCATGATGGCGGCGGCGGCACTGACCAGCATCCTGATGACCACGGTGTACAGCGCCTCGGTCTTTCCCTGGCTGCCGGTCGGCATCGCTGCCGGCCTGACTCTGCGACACGGCCCCCGGTATGCGGCGCTCGGCGGCCTCACGCTGGCCGCAGCCGCAGGGGGCGGCTTGTTCGGCGAGGCCGGCTTCCCCGCACCCTCCCAATCCGGGGAATGGCTCTCAGCCGCCCTCCTGATCGCGGCCCTTGCCGTCGTCCACACCTGCAGCCTCGCCCTCCTTCCCCGGCTGATGGGCAACGCCGGCCGACGCATCATGGACGGCCGCGTGACTTCCGGCGACGCCCTTTCCTTCGCCTTCATCGCGATGCCGCTGGTCGGCCTGCCGGTCGTGCTCCTCACGGCGAACTGGAGCATGGACACCAGCGGATATCCAACCGTCGGATCGGGTTCGATGATTCCGATCGTCCTCGGCCTCATCGCCACCGCACCGATCACCATCGCGCTGCTCCCCGACGCCCAGGGGCGGCAAATCTACCGATGTCACTCCAACCAGACCCGCCGCTTCGTTCCGGCGATCCTGATGGTCGCCATGGTGCTGGGAAGCTGGTGGGTCCCCGATCTCAATCGGGAACCGGGCAGGATCATCCTCCTCGTCGGCCTTCTCACGTCCTTTTCCTGGCTCGCCACCCAATCGGGCTGGTTCGCGTGCTCGCTCGCCCTGCTCGTGGTCACTTTCTGCGAGCCGAGTTCGGCATTCGGATCGCCGGCCATGCTCCTGCCGATCATGACCTTCGGTCTTTTCATCGCGGCGACCATGGAAGATCGCTTTCGAAACGATCTCCGCGCTCGCGATCAGAACGAACAGGTCGTGGCGCTTCTCCATGCCACCAGCGCCGCGATGATCGAGCTCGATCTGAACGGGCGAGTACGCTTCGGTAACGCCGCGGCGCTGGAGCTGCTGGATACCCCCCCATTCCCCGTGAAAATCGGTGAACCACTCTCCGACATGTTCGATCTCCGCTCTCGCCGACGACTGCTCGCCGCGATTCGGGTAGCACGCTCCGGCCGATCGCGGGAGTGCGAGGTCTCGATTCGCAGCGATCAGAGCAGCAGCATGGTGTATCTGGCGGTCTTCACCCCGCTGCACCGCGATTCATTCGGAATCCATGGATGCTCGGTGATGCTGCTCGATCTTGCGAGCAGCCAGGCACGAACACGCCTTCGCGAGCGGCGACGGGAAAAGAAGTTTTCCTCGCTGGCTCACGCCATCGTCCACGACGTCAACGACTTCGCGATGGAAGTCGGAGGCGTGGCATCACTGGCTCGAACCAAAGCCGACGAAGCGGTCGGAGAAGTACTCGCCGGAATCGAGGACAAGTGCCTGCGGGCCGCCCGGCGTACCGATCGCATCCGACACATCGTGCAGATCGGAGACGACGCGCAAGTCATCGATGTGGGCTCGATCACGAATGAACGACTCCGACACCACGGGCAGCGAATTCGAATCGGCGTCACGTCCAGCGAGCCTCCGACCAAAGCGAGACTGACCGAATCCTTCGCAAGATTCATCGTGGACGAGTTCATCGAGAATGCGATCGAGGCGTCGAGCACGGGCCTGCCGGAAATCGCTCTCATCTGCCGACCTACCGACGACGGTGAGATAGAACTGCAGATCGGAGACGATGGGCCCGGCATTCCTCGCTCGATTCGACATCAGATCGGCCAGGACTTCGTCTCGACCAGGGGCGGCGGCCGGGGGCTCGGACTCCGAGCGATCTCCGCGGGAGTGAAATCAGCCGGCGGCCGTTTTCTGGTCACCTCCGGAGAATTCGGCACCGTCCTGAAGATCTTTCTTCCCGCCGTGCGCCCCTCTTTCGGGGCAGACCGGCCGAAGAGAATCATCGAGAGCCTCGCCCGCTGATCAGCGCGACGCGCGAGCCATCGATTCAACCGTCGGTCTCGGTCCGACCGATTGCGATCGGTCGCCTGGTCGGTCTCCTCCTACACCGACGGATGAATCAACAGATGGATCACCAGATGGACGGGAAGGCTCGATGACCGACGGGGTCGGAATGATGACTGACGCCTCCGATGACTCGGGCCCGGGAGCCTCGGGCGGAGTTTCCTCGGCCCCGACTTCATGGGCTTCAATTCGAACCGTGGTCTGATGGTGCAGGCCACTGGGAAGCCATTCATCTCCTTCCACTCGCTCGACCAACATCCGCTCGGGATCGATGAAGAGATTGAAACGAGCCGCCGGATCCTCCTCGTCACCGGCCAACAACTGAACTCTCACCAACTGCCGATCCTTGACCGTGACGCGATCCAACTCCGAAGGTCGGAACGGACCTCGATCTCCAGGACGAAAATGCTCGAGTGGTTGGTCCGTGAATCGCAGTGAAAGATGCGGCAGCATCCAGAGCTCCGCATCCGAGGCGCCGGTCGTGGCTTCATCGAGAGCCAGCGCATCCATCGCCTTGGAAGCGAGGCCGGACCGATCGACCCTGAGATCGTCACCCGTGATCTCCGCTCGGGCCCTCGTGAGGGTCCGTATCCCGGGGTCGTCGGTTTCGGGATCCTTGGTGATCTGAAGAACCTCGACCCGTTCGGCGTATCGCCGAAGGGATCGGTAGCGAAGGACGAGGCGTTCGAAGAAAGCGATGGGATCTCCGAGTCCGCCAGGCTCACCCGGATGACTCGGAAGAATCGCTCGCCCCGGCGGCGGCGAGAAGGAATCGGCGGAGACCGGCGCAAGACCGACGGCGAACGTCAACCCAAGACTCGCGACCGGAATCGCGATCGGCCCGAGATGTCGAAGGATGCGGTTCATCATCGTCTCCGGACTGAAGTCTATACCCGCCGGACACGATTCCCGAGAAATAGGGCCAACGTCAGGTTCGATCGCCCACTCAACCCCGCTCTGGAATCCAGATGCCGGTATCAGCCGCCGAAGAGAAAGACGTTCAAGGACATCACAATCCCATTACTGACCCCGTGAGCGACCATCGCGGGGACGATCGAACCTCGCCATTCGCGCGCAATGCAGAAGCCGATCCCGAGACCGGCGAGCGGTGGAATGAACACGAAGCCCTGCGGATGGATGGCCGCGAAGATCACACTCGAGATGACGGCCGCCAGCACGATCCCCAACGGAAGCGCCCATCGTCTCGTGGCTCCACGAAGATGGGAGAACAGCACACCTCGGAACATGATTTCTTCGACCACCGGCGCCGCCACCGAAGCCAGGACGAAGATTTGGAACAACTCCCAACCACTCGCATTCATGGCAGCCTGCTGCGCGGGGTGCTCCGGCTGGGGCGTCTCGTTGGTGAGGAATTGAATCAGCAGGGTCAGGCCGAAGGTCATGACCCCCCCGATCAGGAGGAATGGCAACGCCATCGACCAACTTGCGATTCCGGCCGGAACGTCGAGCAGCCGCGGACGTTCGAGACCGATGTCCCTGCGAACCGCCCGCCATTCGATCCCGCGAAACACCGGCCAGGCAAGAACCACGAGACTCAGAAAGAAGGCCTGGATGCTGGCGAGCAATCCCAGTCCCTCCCCCGGAAACAAACTCGCCAGAAAGCCTGCGAGGACCTGTAAAAGAAGCATCAGCAGGAGCCAGATGGCGAACGTCTCGGCGTAGACGCCGTGGCGAGTCACCGGAATCACCTTCGAGGTGATACGACCCGTGAGCCCGAACACCAGCAGAATGATGAGTCCAACGAAACCGAGCAGTCCTGCAATGAACATCAGGGCGACGCCACCCAACAGCGTCATCGTCCGACTCTTCGCGTTGGCCTTGATCGCCGAAATCTCTTCCGGCCGACCCATCGCGGAAGCAAGTCGCCCGAACCATCCAAGTCGTTCCTCGAGCAATTCAGTGGAAGCGACCGGCGGTGCTTCACCTGCATCGAGCGCATCGAACACCGCAGTGACCGCGGGCAACAACATCAAAGCCACCGGATCGTCACCTGATTCGGCGAGGATCGATGCCAGTTCTTCACGAGCCGGATCGATTCCGACGAGTTCGGCCTCGAGAATCGCGTAGGCCGCTCTCTGGGCGACCCCCCCCGTCGACAATATTTCGGCCTGCTGCAACGGCGGCAGCATCGGACTCAGGTCCCGCATGCCGAAGGCCAGTTTTCCAACCATTTCGTCCTGCTGGCTCAGCAGCAGCCCGGAAGGCACCTCTGTTTCCAGAGCATCTTCCGATGGGCCCATCGGCTTCCAAGCCCAAAGAACAATCCCGATCAGAATGACGACCCACGCCAGGATGAGACCGAGGCGATCACCCCTTCGGCGTTCTCCATCTCCCCCGAAAACCTCGTTTTTGGCCCCAGAAGCGGACATCGCGTCGCTGGCCGTCGCCGTCGAGCCAATAAAGGAAGGAACATCATTCATGAACAGGGTCCGAGGATGAGTCGTGGGCGAAAGGTTGAACCGACCATGGTGCTTGACACCGGACCGGCGGCGGCTATTCTGGGCGATTCGCGTCCGATCCCGAAGGGACCGGACGTGTTGCCCGGATCAAGCGGGCCGACTGGGTGTCCACCCTACACATCGGCCGATCAGTTTGAGATGGGTTGAATCGTCTTCTTCGGTCTTCGGACCGTACTCTCAGTCCCCTTCAGGAACGGGCCCGTCCATGCCTCGCCAGACCTACCACGCGAAGCCCGGTGAGATCGAAGCCTCCTGGCGTCACTTCGACGCCGATGGTCGCATTCTCGGTCGTTTCGCCACGGAAGTGGCGACCATCCTCATGGGCAAGCATCGCCCGACCTACACCCCTCACGTCCTGAGCGGCGATTTCGTCATCGTGACGAACGCCTCGAAGATCGTGATGACCGGCAACAAGCTCGACGACAAGATGCTCCGTCGTTACAGCGGCTACCCCGGTGGCCAGAAGGCCGAGTCGTACCGAAACGTCCTTGAACGCGACCCCTGCCGGGTGGTCAAGCAAGCGATCGTCCGAATGGTCCCCAGCGGACGACTCGGCCGACAGATCGAAAGCCGCTTGAAGGTCTACGCAGGCCCCGAGCACCCCCACCAGGCCCAGAACCCGACGATCCTCGAGATCGCCTGAACCGTTTGAAGCGGTCCGTTTCCACGGACGCTCCTGCAACCGACACCATCGACCGACCACGGATCACCCCGACGATGACCGAGACCAACGAAACCGCCGAACTCACCCTCACCGAGGTGCCGATCGGCGACATCGAGTCCACCGCCACCGAGGTCGCCCCGATCCACGTGAGCCGAGGCCCTGACGCACACGGTTGGTTCCGAGGCACCGGTCGCCGAAAGACGGCGGTCGCCCGTGTCCGACTGAAGCCCGGCAGCGGTGAGTTCCAGATCCGCGGCCGCGTCAAGTCGAAGTCGCTCGAGGATTACTTCACCGAAACCCGCGATCGCGACGCGATCCGTGGCGTGCTCAAGAACACCGAAACCGAAGGCAAGGTCGACGTCTTCGTCAACTGCAACGGTGGCGGCTTCATGGGCCAGGCCGGTGCGATCGTTCTCGGGCTCGGCCGAGCCCTTCGGGAGCTCGACCCCAACCTCGAGAGCATCCTCCGAGAGAACAGCTACCTCACCCGCGACGCCCGGAAGGTCGAACGGAAGAAGTACGGCCAGGCTGGTGCTCGCAAGCGATTCCAGTTCTCGAAGCGTTGATTCGAAACCGGCCCCTCGAACGAATTCCGCCGCGACGCGTGCCTCACGCGTCGCGGCGTTCTTTTTGTTCATCCGCTCGCTCATCCCCCTCGTCCGCGGCCATCCCAACTCGGCGAAGCCGGGCGACACACGCATCGATTCCACCGACCAGCCGAGTCGGTGCGATCCCGAGTCCCCGCCCGGTCTCGACCATCGAATGCGGACGCCCGGGCGACTCCAATCCGTAACGCATGGCGACCGCGAGCCATCCCGGGTCTTCGCGGATCTCCTGATCCAATCCCCCTGACACCGCCCGCCTCCACCACCGTTCGACCCCGAGCAACCGGCGAACATCTCCGGGAACCGAATGCAGCGTGTCGACGGGCATGGTCGAACGCCGGATTCCACGGGCCCGAGCGCCAGCCACCACGTCCTGAAGCGGTTCCCGGGCAATTCGCCTCGAGACGCCGAGCCCGACGGCCCGAGCCAGATCGTGGCCCGCAGCCCGACGCGCCGGGTCAAATCCCCGGACCACTTCGGCCGTTGCTTCCACGAGGATCTCGAGCAAGGGCGCGACCCGCGGCCCCGGCAGTTCTTCGAGTCGACGTCCGACCGACTGCTCGAGACGCTGAAGACCGGCCGCAAACCCCGAAACCGTGTTTCGTTCCAACAAGAGGCCCCACCACCGCAGATTCGTTTCGATCGGATCCAATCGCCGTTCGCCCGGTGGCCTCGGGCCCGTGACGGCCCGGCCGAGATCCAGTTCCTCGACCATGCTCCTGGCTCGGGCAAGCGAGAAATGCATGGCGGCGATCCGACCCCGGACATCCTCATCCTGCTCTGACTCCGCGAGCTCCCGAACCGTCGCCAGCCAGGTTGCCGGATCCGCACGATGAAGTTCCCGAGGCAGATCATCAACCAACCCGGCAACCGCAAAAACCTCGGGCGCATCCACTCGAACCAGGTTCGGAACCTCCACCACCGGCGGCTCGACCGAACGAACCGCCTGCCACCGGGATTCCAATTCATGACGCCGAACCGTCGCCTCGCTCCGACCGATCCGCCCGGCGATTCTTTCCACCGGAACCCCCCGCTCCCGCGCCCGAGTCACGAGTCGCGACATCGCCTTCCGTTCCCCCGCGTCCAACCGTCGACGGCCGGCAGGCGGCCCGACGATCGCTCGAATGGCGGCCGGACTTCGTTTCATCTCCTTGGCGATCCGCTCGATCACCGCGGTCGTGGAGCAAGCTTCTCCCGACCATCGTTGGAACGCCTCGCGGATCGTCCGCCGCTCCATTTCGTCGATGGGCTGGCGATGCCGCGCCCGCTCGAGTCGGCTCGGGTGTCGCGCCGCGAAACGACGCACGGCCTCGGTGCGTATACCTGCCCTCACCGATCCGTCGGGGTGCAGGAATCTTCGAGTGGCGAGCCCGAGAGATCGCCATCTCTGCAAGGTTCTACGAGAGACCCCGAGCCGCCGGGCCGCCTCTTCCGCATCGAGATGACGGTTCGGATCGAAGCACGCCGGTCCCAGACTCCGGTCGATCTCCTCGATCAATTCGACCAGATCACCCCGCAGGCGATCTCCTTCAATCGCATCCAGATCACCGGAGCCGTCGGACTTGATGCCGGTCACCCGATAGACCAGCCAGTCGAGGGGATAGGTCCCTTCCGGCTCGATGTCGCAGAGCAGAATCTCCAGTCGCTCCAGACGCCCGGCCGCCGAAGCCCCCGCAAACTCGAACTGCCGGCGGATGGCTCGATGGGCAGGCGTCGTTTCGGCGTCGGGACGACGGTTCATCCGACCCCGACAACCTCGGATTCAGCGACCAGAAGCGGTCGCCGATCCTCGATCACCCCATGGCGCTCGGCCAGTTCGTGAAAAAGGCGTATCGCCTGCAACGATCGCGGCGTGCACTCGTACCGAAGCAGGGAGCCGAGATAGTGCACCGCTTCCGGCACATTCCAGCCATGAGCCGCTGCTTCCCGCCTTGCGATCGTGGGAATGAGCGTCCGGTGCCGACGCCGGGCGTGGTCAACCAGAATGGCCAGCCGTTCGGTGCGAGCCCTGGTCTCCTCATCCGCATCGGCGAGCCGGAACCAGGCGGCGAAGACGAACGGCAGTCCCGTGAGTTCGTACCAGGCGACACCGAGGTCCACCCGATGCGGATGGCTTGATGCCGGGGGGGCCATTCGAGCGACCTTGTCTCCGATCAAGAGCACTGCATCGGGAGAAACGCTCGAGTCGGCGGGAAATGGCGTGACTCGAGGTCGGCGGCCGGTACGTTCGGCCAGCAGGACCTGAACCAGCGCCACCGACGTATGACTCTCGACGTCGCAGGCGACCTCCTCGATCTCCTCGATCGGAACCCTCGAAAAGAGCGCCACGGTTCTCGTCTCACCCTCGCAACCGATCTGCCCGACCGGAAGAAGCTCGAGCGGACGCCCGGAAACCTGCTGATCGATGACCGAGCAGAGGGAGAGATCCGTCTCCCCGCCGACCAGTCGATCGCAGAGATTCGCGGGAACGTCGGGAACCACCTGGACGCCGGGGATCCGGTCGAGACCGTCGATCAGCGGCAGCGTGTTCAGATAGGAGACCGCGCCCAGGCGGAGTTCGTTTTTCCGGTCTTCTTGCATGAAGTGGATGGTAGGTCCCGAGTGGCCATCGCGACTGTGAACCGGACTCAACCGCCGATGGATCGCCGTGATTTGGATTCCGCTGCGGCCACGACCGAATCACCTCGATCAACCCCGACCCCGCCCCCCGCGACCAGCAGCCGAGGAATTCGGGGCGAGATGCCACAAAGCAACTGGTACGGGAGAACCCCAGCTCGGGCGGCGACCCGGTCCAGTCGAACCGGAGAGTCAGGATCCGCCGAGACCACTTCGACCGCGGTGTTCTCGTCGAGCGGCCCCGCGTCCGTGAGATCGACCACGCACTGGTCCATGTTCATGCGGCCGAGCACCGGAACGGAAACCGCCCCTCGCCGCCCGTGAATCACCAGACGGTGGGATTCATCCCCCACCGCCGCCGGAAGCCCGTCGGCGTAACCGATCGGGATCAGTCCGGTCACGGTCTCTCGCCTGGTGATCATGGTGCATCCGTAGCCGATGCTTCGACCCGGCCCGAGTCGCCGGGTCTGAATCACCGTCGACCACCATGAGAGGATCGAGCGGAGCGGCATCGGATCGGGTCGCCCGGCCAGCACCCTCGATCCGAAGCCGACCCAGGCGAGGCCGACCCGAACCTGATCGAAGTGCAAGGAGCAGGACTCCAGACTGGCGGTCGCCGCCACATGCCGCACGACATCGTCGGGAACGAGTTCGCCCATCGAACTGGCAAACCGCTCGAATCGCCGCCCCCGCTCGATCGCGGAGAACGGATCGTCCACCGCATCGGGGAGATGAGTCATCAATCCTGCCAGCCGGAGCCGTGGGCTGCCGGCGATGATCTCGAGAATCTCCCTCGCCTCATCCTCTTCACATCCACCCCGTCCCATACCGGTATCCAGCTCGAGCTGGAGCGGAATCACGACCCCCAGACGAGCGGCCTCGGCCTCCAGACTTCTGACCTGACTGGGATGATGAGCGGTGAAATGCAGTCGCTGGCGGCCGTACAAGGAGATCGCCCGAGCGTCTCGAGCGAGTTCCCGGACCGGCATCAGAATGATTACGACGGAATCCGGGGCGGCCTCCGCCACGTCCGCAGCCTCGGCCGGGCCATAGGCGGCGAACCTCGAAATCCCGATCCGGTGCATGGCCGCCGCCATCCTGATCGCCCCCAGACCGTAGGCATCCGCCTTCACGACCGCACAGAGCCGCTTCAGGCCTCCTCCGACATGAGCGGCGACGGACGCGAGATTGCTCGCGAGCGCGTCCAGTTCAATTCGAATGGTGCTTTGAGTGGCCATGTCTCGTCCGGAATTTCCGATCGGCACGGAGCAGGTGCCGACGGCACGGCCCCCGCCCGCATACTATCGACAACTCAGTTGAAATCAGATCATCTTGGCGATCTCTCGATCGCCGCCGAGAGCCTTTTCTTGAGCAACCAGACGGATTCTCCCGTGACCAACGCGGACGCCGAAGACCAAGCCGCCACCAATTCCGCCGCGGAGGAGACTTTCGACACGTCGAAGACCTTCGCCGATCTTGGATTACCCGAGGATGTCCTCGAGGGAATCACCAAGAGCGGATTCGTCCACCCGACCCGGATTCAGGCTGCTCTGATCCCGGCGGCCCTCTCGGGCCGCCATGTCCTGGGTCAGGCCAAGACCGGCACCGGAAAAACCGCCGCCTTCGGCCTTCCCCTGCTGGCCAAGGTCAAGCCGGGAGATCAATTCGCGGCATTGGTTCTCGTCCCCACCCGCGAACTCGCCATTCAGGTCGCCAATGAAATCAAGGATCTCGGACGAGACACACCCCTGCACGTGCTCCCCGTCTACGGCGGCCAGAAGATCACCGTTCAGGCACCGAAGCTCGAGAAGGGCCCGGAGATCGTGGTCGGCACCCCCGGCCGCGTGATGGACCTCCACGAGCGCCGAATGCTTCCATACGAATACATTCGAATGGCGGTCCTCGACGAAGTCGACCGGATGTTGGACATTGGATTCCGGGACGACATCCGCAAGATTCTCGGTGCGATGAGACAGCGTCCCCAGACGATCTTCGTGAGCGCGACCATCTCCGGAGATATCGAGAAGCTCGCGCGGTCCTACATGAAGGACCCGGAAAAGATCGTCACCAGCGAGAACAGCCTGACGGTCGCCCGAGTCAAGCAGTCCTGGCTCAAGGTGGAGCCCTGGGACAAGAAGCGACTGCTGGCCCATCTCATCAAGGTCGAAGAGCCCGCCCTCAGCGTCATCTTCTGCCGCACCAAGCGAACCGTCGACGACGTGACCAAGTTCCTGGATCGCAAGGGCATCGATGCCCATGCCATTCATGGCGACATGTATCAAAGCAAGCGAAACCAGGTCATGGACCGACTCCGAGACGGTTCACTGGGAGTTCTCGTGGCCAGTGACCTCGCGGCCCGCGGACTGGATGTGGACGGCATCACCCACGTCATCAATTACGACATCCCCGAAGATCCCGAGGTCTACGTCCACCGAATCGGTCGTACCGCTCGCGCGGGACGCGAAGGCGTGGCGTGGACCCTGGTGACTCCGGAACAGGGTCCCCTGCTCACCGCCTGCGAGATGCTTGCGAACATCGAGATCCCGCAGAAGATGTTCGAGGACTTCGAGCCCGGCTCGATCCCCTCCGACATCCGAGCCGAAAAGGAAATCGCGGAGAAGCGGGCGAAGGATCGCGAGAATCTGCAGAAGAGAACCGAAGCTCCCGCCATCAAGGCCGACGACGAAGCCGCCTTCCCCGGCGGACTCGTCCCCAAGGCCATGCCCGGACGCCGAATGCAGGGGAAGGTTCGGACTCGACGTCGATGACCGCCATTCAAGTCGCAGAAGATGTGGCGGACGCCCTCGCCGAGGGCCGACCGGTCGTCGGCCTGGAAACGGCGGTTCTGACCCATGGCCTTCCGAGGTCACCCCGGCCGAGGCCGGACAGTCTCGCCCCCGATCAAATCGCCGGCGAAGCACTCGGAAATCGTGAATGGAACGCGGGAGCGCCGTTCAACCTGGAATCCGTCCGGGCGATCGCGGATGCGGTCCGGCATGCCGGCGCGGTTCCCGCAGTGACGGCGATCTTCCGCGGAAGCCTGCGAATCGGAATGGATGACGAGGCCCTCACGGAACTGGCCCTCGATGAATCCGCGCGGAAGGCAAGCGCCCGAGACCTCGGACCGATCGCCGCCACCGGATCCTCTGCCGGCACCACCGTGGCCGGCTCACTCCGAGCCTGCCGCCTCGCCACGCCGAAGCCGATTCAGGTGTTCGCGACCGGAGGCATCGGAGGCGTACACCGAGGCTGGCAATCACGGCCCGATGTTTCCGGGGATCTCCGAGCGCTCGCGACCGAACCGGTCGCGGTGATCGCCGCGGGTGCCAAGATCATTCTCGATGTGACCGCGACCCTCGAAGCGTTGGATTCCCTCGGCGTACCGGTCATCGGATTCGGTACGGATCGAATGCCGGTCTTCACCGCCGGAGTGCACGCCGACCTTCAGGCACCACACCGACTGGATGACCCCGCTGCCGTCGCCGATGCCTGCCTTCGCCATTGGTCGGACTTCAAGATGAGCAGCGGACTCCTGATCGCCAATCCGTGCCCCACCGACGCCGCCGCGGACTCCAGCCGACTGGAGACCCTCGTGGACGCCAGCCTGGCAGAAGCCTCGGCCCTGGGAATCGATGGCGCCGCGGTGACGCCATTCCTCCTGTCCGCCATGGCGGACGCCGAGGGCACGGATCCTCTGGGGGCGAACGTCTCACTCCTCGTGGCCAATGCCTCCCTTGCGGCTCGAATCGCCATCGCCATGGCTGCTCGCCTCCACTGAGGGAACACCCCCCGAGGACACCGAAGAGCCGGTTCCTCTATACTTCCGGCGTCGGGCATCGATTCTCGATTCCCACACCTCGAATTCCTGCGTCCCCACGGCTCCTCCGGTTCCCACGAACCTCCAAGGCAGTCTTCTCCGCTCGGGACGGTGGAAACCAAAAAGTCCGCCCAATGAATCGACGCACGTCCGAAAGGACCGCGCGCCGAAGCGGACATTCGAAACATCTGGCGATCCGCGATGACCACCGCTACCGGCATACTTGATTTCCCAAAGGGTTCTGAACCACGCCTTCGCCAGATCGGCGACGGACTGGTGGAAGCAGCAGACGATCCGTTCATGCCGCCCGAACTCATCGAGGATCTCAACCTTCGGTCAGCCCAGCAGTTGAC
>CAJWFU010000019.1:0-12724 GCA_913031315.1 uncultured Phycisphaerae bacterium
GGCTTCCGGTGGATGCGATCGCGCTCCCCCGCCTCCGACCACGAAACACATCCGATTTCTCAGTCGTCCGGGATCTCACCGAACCCGAACGGAATCGGTGCTTCGATGCGACGTTTCTCGATCATCACCGCCCAGGCGTGAAGCATGATGCGCCCGTGCTCGGGGCCACCGTAGAGTTGGTCTCCCACCAGGGGATAGCCGATGAACGCCATGCCGGATCTGACCTGATGTCGACGGCCGGCTCCCATCAGGTCGACTTCGACCGCCTGGTAACCGCGACCGGGAAAGAGATCGTCTCGTCGCCACCAACGGCATCGCCCGCGCACCGTATGGTGACCTTCCTCGCTCACCCGCATCTTCTTCGAGCCTCGGTATCGACTCGCGAAGTGCAGGACGAACTGACCTTTCGTCCGGAGCCGCCCTTTGACGACCGCGAGATATCGCTTCTCGATCCGACCGTCGCGAAGTTCCTCCTGCAGAATCTCGCTGGCTTCGAGCGTCTTGGCCACCATGAGGCAGCCGCTGGTTCCTCGATCGAGACGATGGATGAGTCCGGCCTCGGGCAGATGCTCGGTCTCGGGGTCGTGCTTTCGAAGCCAGGCTTCGACACTCTGTTCGCCTCGGGCGTCACCCTTTCCACGAACGCTGTGCCAACCGGAAGGCTTGTTGAGAACCATGAACTCATCGTTCTCGAAGATGACGGTGGGCTCCGTGACCGGACCCTCGGCCACGGGATCTCCCCCGCCCGCAGCGGGGGTCGCCGCGACGTCGGGGCTGTCCTTGGAGTCGGCGTCCGAGCGAGGGTCGGATTCCGGGCTGGTTTGTTCAGGTTCGTTCACTGGGCAAGCATCAGAAAGACGAGCATGGCGAGGGTAAGCAGGAAGCCGACACCCATCATCACGAGACCGCCATTGGTACCAGTCGGGGTCTCACCCGGGGCCGGGCGTTTCACCAGAAAGGTGATCGCACCAACGACGAGAAGAATGATCGGGAGGGCGATGAGCAGAACGAGGTTCTGCTCCGCCGGGGGAAGAGTCGCCGGCGGCTCGCCATCCACGGGGACGGATTCGATCGGCGCCTCACCATCCTGCAAGGCGGGATGGAAGGCGAGCAGCATCAGAGGGTCTTGGGGCGTGGACATGGTCGGCTCCTGAGCGGTTCCGCGGAGCCTACCTCAACCGACCCTCCGACATCGAAATCCAATCACCGGAACATTGTTCCGGTTCCCCGTTCTCGTCGATTCATCGACGGCGACGACGTCCCACCAGCCCGGCGGCGGCGATGGCGGCCACGCCTCCGACTCCGGGGACCGGCGCTTCGCTCCCCACCGTCGGCTCGATGTACTGAAGATTGCCGAAGTTCCACTGGTAGCTGAAGCCGCCGGCAATGGTCAATTTCGGCGCACCAGATCCGAAATTGTTCCAGCTGGACACTTCGCCGGAAGGGAAACCACCCGAGACCGCTCCGGGCCAGACCACCCCGGTCAGGCTCAGTGAGAAACTGGAGCTCGCCACGGTGTAGTGGATGTCCAGCGTGTCATTGGCCGCATTCCAGCTGAACTGCCCGGACGAAAAGCCCGAATACGCCGTCTGGGTGCCACCATTGACGAACAGGCTCGTCACCTGCGATATGTTTCGACTCGATCCGTTACCAGAGAGCGTCATGGTCGACGTGTAGGTCTGATTCAGATTGACGACTTCCAACTGATAGGTGGTGCCCGCATCCGCGGCCCCGGCCACGCAGGTGGAGAGGATCAGGCTGCCGAAAAAACGGTTCTGTCGCATGAAGATGGATCCTGAGTCTGGAATTGAAAATCGGCTGAAAGATGTCACCCAAGGTCCGACAATCCAATTGAAACGGCGAATCCCGCCGAAAAAGCCTGTTCCGGCGTACCATGTCGGTTCCGATCCATCCATTTCGAACGCCCCTTCATCCGCTGCGAGATCTCTGGGATGCCCTACTACACGAAGCTCGGCCAGCTCCCCCCCAAGCGACACACCCAGTTTCGCCGACCTGACGGCGCCCTCTACTCCGAAGAGGTCTTCGGGACCGAGGGGTTCGTGGGCCCCACGTCGACCATCTATCACATTCATCCCCCCACCCAGGTCACGGGATGGAAGACGCTCTACGGCACCAAGCCGGAGTATCTGGAAACCGACACCATGCGGATGCGGCACCTGGTCTCCAGCCAGATGCCTCCCAAGGGTGATCCGATCACCGGCCGCGTGGTGGTGATGGGCAACGCCGACGTCGAGATGGCCATCTGCGTGCCTTCGGAGCCGATGAGCTACCACTACAAGAACGGGCAGGGGGACGAATGCCTCTTCGTGCACTACGGCCGCGGCGTGGTCCACTCCCAGTTCGGCACCCTCGAGTTCGGCCCCAAGGACTACATCGTCATTCCCAAGGGCACCATCTACAAGATGATCTTCGAAGAGGCCGCGGAAGGCGACCCGAATCCGAAGTTCGTGGTCTTCGAGACCGCCAACGGCTCGCACATCCTGCCCCCGCCGCGCTATCTCTCCAGGAAGACCAGTCAGTTTCTAGAGCATTCGCCGTATTGCGAACGAGACCTGAGGATTCCGGAGCTGCCGCTCACCTTCGATGAAGCCGGTTCCTTCGAGGTCCGCATCAAGGCTCGAGACTGCATCCACGCCTACGACTACCAGTACCACCCCCTCGATGTGGTCGGCTGGGACGGCTGCTACTACCCCTATTGCTTCAACGTCGAGGACTTCGCCCCGATCACCGGCAAGCTTCATCAACCCCCGCCGGTGCACCAGACCTTCGAGGGGCACAACTTCGTCATCTGTTCCTTCTGCCCCCGGATGCTCGACTGGCATCCGGAAGCGATCCAGGTGCCGTACAACCATTCCAATCTTGATTCCGACGAAGTCCTCTACTACGTCGAGGGTAATTACAAGGCTCGCAAGGGCATCGACGTCGAATCCATCTCGGTTCACCCGCAGGGCATCCCCCATGGTCCGCACCCCGGCACGATCGAGAAATCACTGGGATCGACGTTCACCAATGAACTGGCCGTGATGTGCGACACGTTCCGACCCTTGTTCATGACCCGGGCCGCCTTGGACATGGACGATCCGCACTACCCGGCCAGCTGGGAGGGCGAGCACTTCCCACAGACCGCGGGCACCCACGCCCCCGACGGCTCCGCCCATCCCAAGGGCGGCGGCAAGGGCAAGGGCAAGGGGCGAGGATCCACCACCGGCAAGACCGATCAAGACGGAAACACGAACACATGGTCGTGAGCCCATCGCCAGAAGACCGGCCGGCGGCGCGGCGTCGACCGGGCCTGCCGAATCGGGTGACGCTGACCTTGAATCTGAGCCTCACCCTCGGTCTCATCGCAGGCTGTGAACCCGCGTCCCCGACCCCAGAACGCCGTGCGACCGAGACCGCGTCTCTCCAGGAAGCCGCCACCCCACCACCAACCCCGACAACAGAACCGGAAGCGAATCCGAAGGCGCCCCAGCGATCCACGGGCCAACCCGAACCCAATCAGGATCCCGCCTCGAGCCGGCCGACCGCAGATCAGATCACGGCACCGGATTCCGACCGGCTGCGCCCCCTGGGTCGTTCCAAGGCCGATCTCCTGCGAGTCGGCCTCGTCTTCAAGGGCGAACGGTTCGACGTCGAGCTCGCATCAACGATCGAGAGTCGAGGCCGGGGCATGGGCGGCCGGAAGACTTTTCCTGCCGGGACGGCCATGCTCTTCGTCAATCCCGGCGACCGAGTCCGCCGCTACTGGATGAAGAACTGCCTGGTGGACATCGATGTCGCCTTCATCGACCGGTTCGGCCGCATCACCGCCATGCATCGGATGCCTGCAGAGCCACCTCGACGCCCGCGAGAATCCACGGCTTCCTATCAGGCTCGCCTCAAGGGATACCCCAGCCGCAGACCAGCGAGGTACGCCCTCGAACTTCCGGCCGGTGATCTTGATCGGCTCGGATTCCGGGTCGGCGAGGTCCTCCCGATGCCCCATGCACCGCTGCAGGCGACTGCGACCGCAGGCCCCTGACAGCGGGGACCGCAGGCCCCTGACAACGGGGACCGCAGGCCCCTGACAACGGGGACCGCAAGGCCCCTGACGACGGGGACCACGGTCAGACCGACGTCAGTCCGCCGGCGTGATGATTCCCCGGCATTCTCCGAAACCGATCCGCAGATCATCTCGTCGGCACCAGCCGCGGATGATGACTTCGTCGCCGTCCTGCAGAAAACGACGTTCGGTGCCATCGGGAAGGGAGATCGGGTTCTGCCCCCGCCACGTCCGCTCCAGCAGGCAACCCCGACTGTCTTCCGTCGGCCCGCTCACCGTCCCCGAGGCCATCATGTCGCCCGGCCGCATGTTGCAACCGGTCGAGGTGTGATGCGCGATCATCTGGGAGATCGTCCAGTACATGTCCCGATAGTTGCCAAGACTGACCCGATGCCCCGGCATCCCGCGATCCCGCATGGTCGCGGATTGGACCAGCACCTCGAGTTCGAGATCGACCGCGACGTCACCGCCCCATCGCAGGTAGTCCAGATTGGCCGGATCTTCGGGCTTGCGCTCCGGTCCCGGAATCATGAAGGGCTCGAGGGCGTCGAGCGTCACCACCCAGGGAGAGATCGTGGTGGCGAAATTCTTGGCGTTGAACGGCCCGAGCGGTTGGTATTCCCACTTCTGAACGTCGCGGGCCGACCAGTCATTGACCAATACCAACCCGAACACATGATCCAGCGCGTGTTCGATCGCGATCGGACGCCCCAGTTCACTGCCGGCGCCCATGAAGAATCCGACTTCGAGTTCGTAGTCCAGAAGACGGATCGGACCGTAACTCGGCGGCGGCCCATCGGGTCCCACCGTCTGGCCGTGCGGCCGGCGGACGTCGCGCCCGCTCTCGATCACCGATCCTGCACGACCGTGATACCCGACCGGAAGGTGTTTCCAGTTCGGCAACAACGGATCACCGTCAGGGCGGAACATCGCACCCACGTTGCTGGCGTGATGTTCGCTGGCGTAGAAGTCCGTGTAGTCACCGATCTGGAACGGCATCCGCAACGAGACTTCCGAAGCCGGCCGAAGCATCCTCTGCCGCCCCGCGGCGTTTCGAAGAGCCGGGTTTACGCCCGAAAGGACTTCGGTCAGGCGATGGCGTATTTCGCCCGTGGCCTTGCGACCGAGTCCCGCAAAGGCATTCAGGCTGGTCGCCGAAAGGGCCCGGATCACCTCTCCGTCCAAATCACCGAGGAGGTCGTTCTCGACCGACGCCCGGAGGTCGAGCACCGCGTCGCCGATCGCGACCGCGATCCTCGGCTCATCCTCATCCGACCTCTCGATGACTCCGAACGGAAGGTTCTCGATCGGAAAGTCGCCGTCGGGATCATTCGCACCGTCGACCCAGCTGCGTGTTCGCTCGCTCATGCCCTGTCCTCCATGGCCGTGACCGGCCATCCCATCGCCCGCAGTTCATCCGTGGGCTCGTTGAAACTGCACGACCCGTAGGAGTGCGCGAACCGGCTCCGCGCCTCGGCGAGGGCGTCGATTGAAATCGAACGCTCTCGCCAGTCGATGTGACCTTCCCGACAGCCGAAGGCCGCGGGGGCTTCTTCTCCGAGCACCTTGCGGAGCCCGCCACCATCGATCACCCCGGCATGAAGCAGCGAGGCGCCGATGAACACATTCAGGAATCCGAATTGCGTGGTACCGACCGAGGCTTGATGTGCTCGAACCGGGTGATGAAGACCAGCCGTCGCCTTGAAGGGCACGCCCGCCATCCGACACGCTTCGATGAATTGCCCGAGCTGATCGATGGTTGGATGATCATCCACGGCCAGCCCTCCCGTCCGGACCTTGGCTCCGGCGTCCAGTCCGGCGATCGCGGCCAGCGTTCCCCGAACGTCAACCCGATGATCCAATTCGAAATACGGATACAGCTCATCGTCCAGAAGGTCGAGCACCGCATCGATCGCATCGCCGGATCCGGCCCGAAGCTCGATGGTGTCGACGATCGCCGCCCCCGCGCCTTGAGCCGTGTGCCGATCATTGAACGCATCGATGGCTTCCAGATCGGCCTGGACGGCATCGAGGTCGTCGGCCGCGGCGACCAGCGCCGACACACCCCAGAGTTCCGGTGCCTGATCCACGTCTTCCACATCCGGGACAAGCGGCAGATGACCCGCCGCCGCCGCTTCGAATTCCTCGAGGCGGGAGACCGGCACCACGAACCGTCCGAGGGCCCCGGCCAGGGCGCTGGTTCGGTGCATCGCGAACGCATCGACCGCGGGCGTCATCTCCAGCCGAGCAGGCGGAAAGAGGCCGGCGTAATCAATGAGTTCGTCGAGAAGGGCTTGAATCGGATCCATCGGTACTCCAGCGGCCGAAGAAATTCGGCGGCGAACCGTGGATTATGCCTTGTCCGGCTCATCCGCGACGACATCGGGCCTGAGAGCCGCCCAACTGACCAGGAGCCGGGCCGATCGGGCCATCACCATGTTCAAGGCCACCGCCACCACGATCAGCCAGACGCCCGACTGGTATTCGATGGGGACGAGGTTCGAGCCCTCGAGGAGAAACAGGCCGATCGCCAATCCGAAGACGTCCAACATCGCCCAACGCTGAAGAATATCCAGCCCCGCAAGGAGCTTTCGCAACCTTGCCGGGTGGTTGCGCTGGCTCCAGGCCAGAAAGATCCAGACGATCCGCAGGGCCGGTGTGACGATCAGAAATCCGATCACGATGAAGCCGAAAATGTAATTTCTATCGTCGAAGAGCGTGCCGACGGTCTCGATGATGCTGTACTGGCGATCGGTCAGATACCAAGCGGTGATCCTGAGATAGGGCGACGCGATGGCCGCCATGAAACTGATGAACGCCCCGATCGCCAGAACCGGAACCAGATGAACCAACCAGGAGTGGCGAAGCGGCCGGGGCGTTTCCACCTCCTCTTTGATGTCGAGTCGATCGTGCAACCGGTGCATCAGGTCCCCCGAGATCATCGCGATGAGGATCGCGGCGAGAAACAGACCGAGGCCAGATCGCACGCCGGTCACGAAGAGCGACCCCTGATCATGCGCGAGGACGATCAGGACCAGAGCGACGAAGACATCCAGCAGGGACCACTTGCCCAGACCGCCGAGGGCCACGAGAAGTCGTCCCCGAGTCCGGTGTCGAAGCGGTGCGTACCAGGTGATCGTGAGCAGGGAGATCTTGACGAATGGAAAGACGAGCGAGAACGCCGCGATCAGAACCGCGATCAGATAAAGCGATTCACTCCACATCAGGCTGATCGTGTGCGGGATGCTGTAATGCTCGGCCTCGCTCGGGAACACCCGGATGTCCAGAAACGGCACCTTCAACGCCGACATGTTGAGGGACAACGCGGTCAATAGAAGCGCGGGCACGCCCCACAGGGCCACCGAACGATCGGAATGGAAAGCCAGAGGTTGACGCTCGGAGACTGCGGGCATGAGGTGATCATCGACTCAACCACAAAGCAGACACCCCAAAAAAGTCGGACGCCCCGCCGAAGCGGAGCGTCCGATTTCCCTGTGCCCGAAGATGTTGGCCGTAACCAACAGGGGTCGGGCCCCCATTTCCCAACGTCTCCGTCCGTCGACTCTTGAAAAAGCCGTCGACCGGATCCATGGCGGCACCGGATCAGAACCATCCGGTGTTCCCTCCGCCCACATCAAAAGGATACGCGATAAGTCCAGCTCAGTTCCGCGCTAATCGTGGAATAGCCCTTCGTTTGGAGCTCTCGACGATTTCCGAGGTGGTTATGGCCCGGAACGACGGAGCCTGGCGGTTGAAGCAACCCCGAATCACGAAAGTCCGACCGCCACCGCCATGATCACGAATTCAGTCACAATCGGTCCAGACCCGACCGGACGGCCCCCACCATCACGTCACGGTTGCCGTCCGCGTCACAGGTATGGCCGGAAATCACGGGGAATCAACGCGACGATCTCTGCACCATGGGCCCCTCCGTCCGGCCGTCACAGATTAGGGAAAGGATCGATTCGTCCTGTCCGCATCCGTGCTTCGAGCAGCGAACCACCACGCCGGCCGCCGACAGGTCCGCCGGGCGCGCGGGCTCGTTGATCGACTCGACTTCCGGATCGGCGAGGACCTCCCGCGAGAACCGTGGCTCCAGACGTCTTCCAATCGAGGTTCATGCCGGGGTCTCACCGGACTCGCCGCGCGGAGCACCGAGACCTCCTTGACCGCTGATCCAAGGTTCACGATCCGTCTTCGGACCACCCCGGCAGAACGAATCGATTTGGTCGCGTGTGTTCCATCCGCCCGTCACGCGGCCGGGCATGCCGGTGCCGGACGAACCGGGACGCAGCAGCACGGCCCGTCGCCTCTCACGGCCTCTTTTCTCGGCGGATGCGTTCACCCGGGCCCGCGACGGCTGTTGAATCCCTTGATTCACCGGTACGCTCCGAACGGGAAGACCGAGGCCCGGGTATTCGCCGGACCGCGCGTCGTGCCGGGAATCCCATCCTCGATCGACCACGCGGAGTCTTCCGAAATGCCCGACCTTGACCGCCACGTCTTCACGAACAGCCTCTTCGCCATCATGTTCTTCATCATGAGCGGCCTTGCGGTGGGCTGCACGGGTGAAAAGACCGCACCCGGGGCGACGGCCGACCCCCGGGCCGAGGGGATGATGACCTTCTATCGCCTTGACGGAGACCGGTATCCCGGCGACCCCGTGCCGCCCGGTACCACGCTCTTGCACGGGTATTCGGTGATCACGTCGTGCGAGATCCCCGCCCGCGGGACCAGGGAGGAGATTCTCAACGCCTTCGACGCCGGCATCGCCGAGTATCAAGATGGCATCTCCCTCGACTGTTTCCGACCGCGACACGCGATCCGCATCGTGCAGGACGGCGTCACGACCGACCATCTCATCTGCTTCCAGTGTTCGAACTGGATGCGCTGGACGGATGACGAACGATCTGGAGGCGGTGGCACCTCCGACACCCCGCGTGAAACCTTCGATCGCATCCTGAACGGCTGTTCACCATCGGTCTGAACACCGATCTGCTGGAAGGCGGGGCCCGACTCGGAAACGAGGCGTTTCTCGAAGGCATCGGTCCCTCACCTCGCGATGGTGAAGGTCACCGGGAGGCTCCGGATCGCGTTCGGTGGGAACGGACGTCGTCGATCAGGCGTCGGTGAATGACCGGATCGGTGGCGCCTTCGGTCCCGAAGACCAGGATCCGACTGCGGGAGGTGAGTCCGAGTCCCGCCGCCCGCCGGGGATCCTCCATCGTGTCGACCACTCCCGCCAGACCGGCGACCGCCGATTCACCCGCCTCGATCGAGGACTCCCGTTCCAGGCGTTCCATCAAAGGCCCGATGGGTCGATCGTCGATCGAGAGCAGGTCGTCCACTCCCTCCTCGATCACCGGCCAGGCCAGGGTCGAAACCTCACCGCAGGACAATCCCGCCATGACGCTCTCGGTCCGGATGTCCACGTCGATCCGTCGCCCGGCCGCGACGCTTTCCAGCAGGCAAGCGGCCGGCTCGGGCTCGACCGTCACGAAACGCGGGCGAGCGGCGGCGAAGCGGCCCCAGAGATCGACGCACACCGCGGCGGCCATCCCCCCCACGCCTCCCTGCAGGAAGACGTGCGTCGGTGGCGAATCGTGAGGCCACTGCTCTATGGCTTCGCTCGACATCAGGGTGTACCCCGCCATCACCAGTCGAGGTGCGGTTTCGGTACCGGATCCCGCGGTATCCGAGACCACGATCCAGCCTTCGGATTCAGCCGCCTCCGCGACCGCCCGGACCGAGTCGTCGTAGTTGCCCGGCACCCGCACCACGTGGGCTCCGTATTTCTCGACCGCGGACTGTCGCCCCGGGCTCACCGGTTCGTGCATGTACACCACGGATTCGCAGCCGAATCGTTCCGCCCCCCACGCCACCTACCGGCCGTGGTTGCCATCGGTCGCGGTCGCCACCGTGATCCGACCCGCAAGCCCCGGATGCGTTCGAAGCCTCACGTCCTCGAGGGTGACCGCCGCGGCGCGGACTTCTCCGATCGCGTCGGCCAGCACCGACTGCACCGCGTAGGCTCCCCCGAGCGATTTGAAGCTGCCCGGCGCGAAGCGACCACACTCATCCTTGTACTCGATGGCGGCGAGCCCGAGATCTTCGGCGAGTGTCGGCAGCGACCGAAGAGGCGTCGGCTGGTATCCGTCCCAGCGACCGATGGCATCCAGCGCCCGGCGTCGCGCGGGCCCTGGAAGAACCGCCTCGATCCGGGCGGGACAGACCTCTCCCCGCCGGACACGGGGATTCGAAATGTGCCGCACGATCGCGATTCTGCATTCCTTTCCGCCGGTTCCGGACGGTTCACCCCGAGTCCGTGAACCGCCACTCGCAAGGGTACCGCCGCCGATGGAGAATTCGCCGGCGATGCTCCGAAAGGGCTCAAACCCGCCGCCTCGTGGCCCGGCGTGCACAGGAGCCGGTCCGAGTGGCCGGAATGGAACCGTCGGTGTAGCATCGGATGCCGCGGCGGTGAACGCCCCACCGCCAGCCACCCCGCGGGTGTAGCTCAGTTGGTAGAGCGTCAGCTTCCCAAGCTGAATGTCGACGGTTCGAGCCCGTTCACCCGCTTTCATCTAAATCACGCTGAGGGCCACTCTTCCGGCCCTACCCGCGGGAGTTCCGCGGCTGCAGCCAGACCGATCGTGCGCAACGTTGCGCACTGGAGTCGAGCATGCAGCCTTCCGTTGAACTCTCGTACCTCACCCGAAAAGTAAAAAACCACCTCTACGCCTACACCCGCCTGCCGGATGGCCGGACGAAGGGGCTCGGCCGGGCCGACGATCCGAAGTCCCGGTCCAGGGTCCTCGCGGCTCAGACTGAACTCAACGGTGGGATCGAGATCCCCTTTCCGACACCCGATCCACAAGGGCTGACGGTCGCCGAACTCGCCGTCGCCTACCTGGCCCACGAACAAGACCGATGCGGGGCCGAGCTGATCACCCGCACCACGTTCCTAGAGTGTCAGGCGGTGGTCGACGCCTTGGTGAACCAACACGCCCATCTGCTGGTGACCCAGTTCGGACCCAAGTCGCTCAAGGCCATTCAGCAACGCCTCGCCAAGACGCCCTGCCGGAACCGGGCTGGCCGTTTCAAGCGCAAGACCTCGCCACCACCGCTGTGTCGCAACCAGGTGAACAGCCGGGTCAACCACATCCGCAGGATCTTCAAGTGGGGGGTGAGTGAAGAGTTGGTCCCCCCCACCATTCTTGAAGCCCTCAGGTGCGTGACGGGACTCCGACGAGGCGAGGCCCACGACAACCCACCGCGGACCGCCGTGGATCCGAAGCATGTCTGGATCGTCATTGATCACCTTCGGTCAAGCCCGCCGGCGTCGGCCCGAAACCCGGCCTATCGACGCGCCGCCGCAGACGCCCTCGAATTCATCCTGTCGACTGGCTGTCGTCCAGGGGAAGCGTGCCAGCTCCGATGGAGGGATGTCACGCTCGCGCCCGATCCAGTCGTCGAGCTGACCGAGCACAAGAGCCACAAGATCACCGGCAAGACTCGGCCCATTCCCCTCAATGAGGATGCCAACCGCCTGATCCAGCGGCTCCACCAGACCCGGGATTCACGAGACCCCGATCAGCCCGTGTTCGATGCCGACGTGAAAGGCCGAACGCTTCTCCCCAACAGCCTCTACCAGCTCGTCCGGAAGACTTGCGCTGCGACCGGCTGCCCGCACTGGAGTCCGTATCAGATCCGCCACACGGTGGCCTCGACCGTCGTGGCCCGCACCGGATCGGAGGTGGAAGCTTCGGCGCTCCTCGGCCACACGCCGGGTTCCACGGTGGTCCAGCGGTACTCGAAGGACCGCCTGGCCTCGGCCCGACGAGGTGCCGAATCGCTCACCGGAAGACCCGCGGAAGACCCACTGAAGACCGCTGAAAAAAGTTGAAGAAAGTTCGAAGGTGCTTTGCAGATCCGAGGCCTGTCTTTTGATTCTTTTCTTAAGGGACCTGCGGTCGGGACGTTCCCCACCTCAGATGCCCAAGCGTCAAGGAATCAATGCGTGAACGAACATCAGTTTCAAACAGGGGACTTCCCGCTCCTCAGCACAGCCCAGCTGGCTCAGGAACTCGGCGTCCACCCCCAGACCATCTACCGCTGGCACGCAGCGGGTCTCATCCCCAGCCTAAGGCTCTCCAACAAGGCCATTCGCTACTGCCTCGTCGATGTCATGCTCGCCCTCCATGGCGAACATGGGATCCACGGCACGAATGGCGGGATCGAGGAGGTTGGCGATGTCTGACCAGAACCTCCCCCCCACCAACGACCCGTTCGCGGATGCCAAGGAATGGCTCTCTACGAGTGCGTTCCGCCGATTGGCCCGTCACAAGGGCAAGCCGATTTCTCCTGCCCATGTCACCCGTTTGATCCGAAAGGGCACGTTGCCGGCCGGGAAGGTCGGGCAGCTTTGGTACATCCACCGGGAAGACGCCGAGGCGTATCTCACGCCCCATCCAGCTCGACCTCGGCCGACAAGCCCAATCACGAGCCGCCAATCCAAGCGGCGGTCTCAGGCAGCCCTGGCCCGCATCGAGGCCATCCGGGCCAAGGGAGCCAACGGATGACCATCCAGAACCAACCAAAGCCAATCACCGTGGATACCTCGTGGAATCCGATCCGGCTCGCAGATGTGGAAGTCAAAGG
>CAJWFU010000020.1:0-12033 GCA_913031315.1 uncultured Phycisphaerae bacterium
TGGCACGGCGTCCGGATGCTTGATTGATGCTGGCCCGGCCGCGAACGAGGCTAGGATCGAAGAATGTCACCCTTCCTTCGATCGTCCTCGAACTGGTCTTCCATCGCTTTCGCCGGCTGGAGGCCGATGCTTCTGGGGGTCCTCGCCACGATGACGGTCGCGGGTTCCGGGTGCACGAACCGGCAGGTCCGGGTCGAAATGCGAGTCGGTTCGAACGGGCCGGAGCGGGTCTTCGAAACCAATCGTGCCGACTCCGATGAACTGGACCGCATCGCCAAGGCCTATGAATCGGGCCCGTCCCAACGGGATGACGGGCGGGATGGAGTGCGGTTCGAGGCCGGATTCGGCGACCGGGATCTTCCCAGTGAACTCGGAAATCGGAACGGCTGGTCCAAGCTCGCCGGCGGTTTCGGATCGTCCTTCCTGTACGTCGAACAATTCGGCGACGGGCGTGATGACTGGAAGGCGTTCCGGACCCGGATGGATGCGGGTGAACTCTGGATGCGACTCGCGGTGACCTTCTTCGAAGGTCGCATCGACGATGAAGACGCGCGCCAGGAATGGAGGCGGTTCGCGGATGAGGAATTGATTCCCGACATGATGAGCGGGTTTCTGCGTTTCACCGCCAACGGATTCGTACAGCAGGGGCAGCGAGTCGACTACCAGTTCCGCCCGCCCGCGGCTCGAGGACCCCGGAGCGAAGACGAGTGGTTCCAGATCCAGATCTTCACCCCGTTGGTCGGCTTCGCGATCGAGCGAGGTTGGATCGAGGCCGAGGAAGGCCAGCTGGCATTGCTGTCGGGCATTGACGGCTGGGTTTCGGCCGGTGAGCGAGACTGGTCGCGGACGACGCTGGCGGATCCGATCGTCGAAAGAACCGTCCGCCGTTTCGTCCCCGAAGCCGAGCCGGGTCGCATCGGTCCGGAGAACCAGCAGTTGATTCTGTTGGGTCTGAGTTTCCTCTGGTGGGTCAACACATCCGACGAGGCCATGGAAGTGATGTTGGAATCACCGGCCGTGAGCGAGGAAGACAAGGCCAAATTGCGAGCGGGCAATCGATTCATCGGTCTCCCGGGACCCTTTGGAATTCCGATCGGGGGCGGGGATTCGCCCCTCGAGAGTGAAGTCGTGCTGGAGACCGGGGTGGAGCCGTTCATCACCAATGGGAACTGGGATGAGAGTCTCGGAACCGTGACCTTCTCGACTCGGATCTATCCGGCGGAGCAGCGACGCCGCCTCGCCCCGCCGGTCTTTCATGCGAGTTGGGCGGTTCCCGACGAAGACGTCCAGCGCGAGATCTTCGATGACGTCCTGCTCGTCGGCCAGGATCTCGCAGAGGTGATCTTCTGGGAACGCACGCTCGACGAGGAGACGCGATCCGACTGGAATCGAGCGCTGGTCGCGGCGCGACTCGATCGTGACCTGACGCCGATGTCCGACGTGGTGCGATCGCTGGAGGGGAACTCCAAGTCGGATCGTCCGGCGCCGGCTCGTCTTCGGATCCTCCTGTCTCTCGATCCCGATCCGGGCGCCGACGAATGACGGGCGTCGGCCTTCATCGGTCGAGGCGGAGACTGGGTGGATGCCTCCGAGGAGCGGTGTTCCTCTCTCTGCTCGCACCACTCGCCGCCGGCGACCCCGAGGCCGGGCCGGCCCAGATCGTGGATCTGGTCGAGCCACCGGTCGATGTCATGGACGCCGGGGCTCTGGGTGAATTCGTGGATGTGTTCTGTCTCGACTGTCATGGTGGCCGCCGTGCGGTGGGTGGCGTGGTCCTTGATGACGTGGCGGCGGATCCGTCGGATCCCGGTATCGAACCGGAACTTCTGCTGAAGATCCGTGATCGACTCCGTGCTCGGGACATGCCACCGATCGATGTGGACGCCTCACCCGACGAAACCGCGATGTCCCGACCCGGAAACGAGGAATACCGACAAGCGGTTTCGATTCTCGGGAATCTGTTCGCCGATCGCCTCACGACGGCCGGCGTGCCCGCGGTGGTGATCCGGCGATTGAGCCGCCGAGAACTCGCTCGCACCATTGAAGACATCTTCGGAGAGATCGAAGGCATCCAGTCGATCATCGGTGATCTCCCGGCCGACGACGTGGGACACGGTTTCGATCATCTGGGCGAGGTCCTTTCCACTTCCCCGCTGTTGATCGAGAAGATCATGGACCTGGCCGAACTCGTGGCTCGAAGGACCATCATCGATCCTGCGAACGACGTGGCGGACGTTCGAAACGTTCCGCTTGCGGAGACCAGGGGGGGGACCATTCGTCGGGAGGGAGCCTGGATCAATCGACGGGGGGAGATCGCCGCGGATGTGACCATGAAACGGCCGGGCCGGTATCGAGCCGAATTCGATCTGGCCGGTCGGCAGGCCGGGGAGGAACCGGTCCGTTTCGCTCTGCGGATCGACCGCCGAACGATCCGGGTGGTCGACGTGCCCGAAAGCCCCGCGAAACCATCGACGCATGCGATCGAATTCGAAATCGGTGACCGGCAGCTCAGGTTGGGAGCAGCGTTCATCAACGACTTCTTCGATCCCGACCATCCGGATCCGTCGCGGCGGGATCGCAACGCATTGCTACTCGGCCTGCGAGTGATCGGCCCGCTGGACGCCCCCGAGCCCGGCCGGTTCCAACGTTCGATGAACGCAAGCATGTTGAATGGAGGAACGCGACTCGCGATGGCCCGCGCAGCGCGGCGTCTGCTCGAGCGTTGCTGGGGTCGGCCGATTCCGACCGATGAGGCCTATCGGATCGCGGATGCGGCGATCGCCGCCGCCGCCGCGGCAGAGTCGACGAAACGCCCCTCGCTCGTGGCCCGGCAGCGAGCACTCGTGGCCTACGGCATCGCGAGTCCGGAGTTTCTTTATCGCATCGAACGGGACCACCCGGAGGCGACACCGGCATCCGATGGCACCGTGGCCCTGGATGGGTACGCGATCGCACGAAGGTTGGGTGGATTTCTTCGCGGCGGCCCGCCGGACGAGCGACTTCTTGATGCCGCGCGTCGGGGGCGTCTGGATGATGAAGTCGGAATTCGACGTGAAGTCCGTCGTCTGCTTGCGGGTGACGCGCCGCGATCGCTGGCGGCGCACTTCGCGGTCCAGTGGTTGCACATCGACGCGGTGGAAGGACTTGAGCCCGATCCAGATCGGTTTGGTGACATCGATCGTGTGACGCTCGCCGACATGCGGGAGGAGACGGTTCGTGCCTTCGAAGAGATCGTCCGCGAGGACCGGCCCCTCACCGATCTCTTTTCTTCCGATGCCTCGTGGCTGTCCGCTCGGCTCGCAGAACACTATCGACTGGAGGACCTCGATCTTCCGCCGGAAGGTTTCGTCCGGGTCGATCTGTCCGCTGCCGGCGTTCCGCATGCGGCCCTCGGGGTTCTTCGCCATGCGAGCGTCCTCATGTCGACCAGCAATCCGACGCGGACTTCACCGGTCAAGCGAGGAAAGTGGGTCTTGCAGTCGCTGCTGGATTGTCCGCCGCCTCCGCCACCTCCGGGAGTCGACCAACTACCTTCCCAGCCTCGCGGGGCCGAGGCGTCCGACTCCCTGCGGGCGATGCTTGAAGCGCACCGGGCGGATCCGGAATGCGCTTCCTGTCACGTTCGAATGGATGCCCTGGGATTCGCGATGGAATCCCTTGATGCCGCCGGCCGTTGGCGGGACAGCGATGAGGGAATGCCGATCGATACCGCGGCTCGACTCCCGGATGGCACGCGAATCGACGGCCCTCTGGATCTTCGGGACGTCCTGATACGTGACCCGGCACTGCTTCGCTCGTTCGCCAAACATCTGTTCATCTATGCCTTGGGCCGGGGTCCGGAATGGCGGGACGAACCTTTGCTGGACCGGCTGGCCGGCGCGCTGCAGGAACGTCCCACGGTGTCGACCGCGGTGGAGATGATCGCCTTGAGTGATGCCTTCAGGCGTCGTCCCGCCCAATCGCCCATTGATTGATTGTTTGAGGATCATTCGGGCGATACCGTCGAGGGACCGCTCAGGAGCCTGCCCATGAATCAACCGATCGACCGTCGAATGATGCTCCGAGGACTCGGGACCGCGATGGCGCTTCCCTGGCTCGAGACGATGGCGCCGGTTGGAATGGGACGGACCGCTCGGGCGGCGCATTTCGCGGCATCAAGACCCGTTCGCCTCGCCTTCCTCTTTCTTCCCAACGGCGTCCACGCACCGGAGTGGTTGCCCGAGGGCGTGGCCGCGGATCGACCACCGGGCGCTTCATCCCTGCCCGAGGAGTTGCCACCGCTGCTGGCGCCGCTGGGGCGGGTGCGGGATCACATCAACGTTCACGCCGGGTTGTCCCACGGGAATGCCCGTGCCCTGGGTGACGGGCCGGGAGATCACGCCCGCAGCGCCGCCTGCTTCCTGACCGGGGCCCACCCCCGCAAGACCGCCGGGCGCGACATCGAGAACGGCATCTCCTTCGACCAGGTGATGGCGGATCATCACCGAGGCGACACTCGCTTCGCCAGCCTGGAACTTGGCTGTGAACCGGCGATGACCGCGGGGAATTGCGACTCTGGATACTCGTGTGCCTACAGCGCGAACATAGCCTGGCGGTCACCCCGCGCACCGGTCGCCAAGGAAGTGAATCCGCGATCGGTCTTCGAGCGTCTTTTCATGTCGGGTCCGGCGAGGGAGACGGCTGAAGCGCGGGCGTCCAGGCTTCGCCGCCGGCGCAGCATTCTTGATTCGGTTCGCGCGGACGCCCGGCGTCTCTCGCAACGGTTGGGCGGTCGTGATCGAGAGAAGCTCGACGAATATCTGGACGGAGTTCGTGGAATGGAACGGCGCATCGAACGGGTCGAGATGCAGGACCAGGATCCGGCGACCTGGGGTTTCGAAGAGATTCCTCGAGGCGTACCCGGTGATTACCGTGAGCATCTGGAACTCATGGGGGATCTCATGACGCTGGCCTTCCGACTCGACCTCACCCGGGTGTGCAGTTTCATGTGGGCCAATGAAGGTTCGAACCGGACCTTCCCCGAAATCGGGGTCCGTGAAGGGCACCATCACTTGTCCCATCATGCGGGGGACTCGTCAAAGATCGATGCGATTCGTCGGATCAATCGATGGCAGAACGAGCGGTTCGCCGATCTGGTCGAAAGATTCGAAGCGATCGAGACCGGGCCCGACCGGACCCTGCTCGACGACACGCTCCTGTGTTACGGCGGCGCCATCTCCGACGGGAACCGGCACAACCATCATGATCTTCCGATCGTGGTGGCCGGGCGGGGCGGTGGAGTGGAGTCCGGGAGGTTGGTCCGCCATGCGGCGAAGACACCGCTGTGCGATCTCTTCGTCTCGATGGGGCGGAAGACCGGCGCCCGGGTGGAATCCTTCGGCGACTCTGCTTCAGCGGCCGCGCTCTGAGGCGACGATTCGGCTCAGGCCGGCGTTTTCAGCAGAATGGCTTTCGCCGCTTCGGCCACGGGGGCCGCGTAGTCGATGGCATCGCCTTGAAGGACTCCGGTGTGGAGGTCACGGGGAGGCCCGAGAAGTCCGGCCCGGAAGGTCGAGAACGTTGCGGGGTTCAGATTGATCGGTTGCGAAGAAGACTCCGAGAGCGATTCGATGCTCTCTTGAAAGATCTTCGAATTCAAACTGGGCAACGACTTGTCATTGAGTTGCACGGGGGGATAGGAAAGGTAGACGTACGAAAAGGCGTACGGCCGCTGATCGTAGTACCGATAGGTGGTGGCGACCCAGTCATCGATCAATTCACCCGGGGTGTTGACTCGCTCTTTGATCTTCTTCTTCTCGGTCGCCATCTCATTGATGATCTCCTCGAAGATGGCCTGTTGCATCGCGAGCTTGCTCGGGAAGTGCTGATAAAGCACTGCTTCGTTGCAGCCCGCGGCGCGAGCAATCGTCCGAACGCTGGCGGCGTGGAGTCCTTCTGAACCGACCACCTTGATCATGGCCGACATCAAGCGATCTCGAGTTCCTGGTCGGTCAGTCGTATTGGACGCAGATTCGGTTCCGGTCATTGGCGTGGCTCCACGTCTTCGGCGTTGACAATATCGGCAGCGTCGTCAACGCTTCGAGTTTTTGCGGTAATTGGCGGAAGCAGACTTTCTCGACGCGGGAATGGGTATACCATTCGGAAGTGATCAGGTCGATCACCGAACACTGACTCTTTCGTCCGGGGTCTTGGTGGGCGTCTCCCCACTCTTGCCAAGACCCCTTTGAGAACCTGACCCTCGTCTTCTGGCGGGGGTCAGGTTCCTTTTTGGCGGTATCTCCGACACCGGCCTCCGCTTCCTGGTGGGTTGAGGTCACAATCTGATGATGAAGACCGACCTCGTCGTCGTGATCGGACTTGGGGGAATGGGATCGGCAGCCCTGGCGTCGTTGGCGCGCAGAGGTGCTCGAGTGATGGGGCTCGATGCGCGTCGCCTTCCTCACGATCAGGGCAGCAGCCACGGTGGGTCACGGGTGGCACGGACCGCCTACTACGAACATCCAGAATACGTCCCGCTTGCTCGCGCTTCCTTCGACGGTTGGGACCGTTTGGAACAGGAAACGGGGCATCGGTGCCTTCATCGATCGGGGGTTCTTCTGGCTGGTTCCGCGGAGAGCGCGATTCTTCGAGCCTCGCTCGAGAGCGCTCGGGCTCACGATGTTCCGACGAGGTGGTTGGACCCCGACGGCTTGCGGGCGACCTTCCCCGCCTTTCGATTCGAACCGGGATTTCACGCCCTCCTGGAGCCTGATGCTGGATTCGTGGTTCCCGAAACCGCGATCGAGGCTCACCTGGCAGTCGCTCGACGACATGGGGCTTCGATTCGGACGGAAGTCGAGGTTCAAGCCGTCGAAGGCGACGACGATGGAGTGGAGATCAGGCTGAACAACGAGACCATCACGGCGAGTCGAGTGGTGGTGACGGCGGGGAGCTGGACGAGCCGACTTCTTCCAGACCTCGCCGCGGCGGCCAGCCTGCGACCCCAACGGAAGATCATGGTGTGGTGCCGGCCCCGTGATCGATTTCGTGATGCATGCTCGGACCGACGCATGCCCGCGTGGCTCATCGATGACGATGGTCGATTTGGTCCGGGGGTCTACTACGGGGTGCCGACTTCACCGCATCAAGTCGGCCCCGGTGGGATGAAATTCGGCTTCCACGGGCCCGGTCTCGATGTCGACCCTCGGGAATTCGACCGAAGACCACCGCCGGAAGTGGTCTCGAGATTCGCCCGGGAGGTCGCCACGTATCTGCCTGGAGTCTTCGAGCCACCCCACGCGGCCAAGGCCTGTCTCTACACGATGTCAGGAGATGAGCATTTCGTGATCGATCGCATCCCTGATCGGCAGGCGATCGTGGTGGCTGCTGGACTGAGCGGGCACGGATTCAAGTTCGCGCCCGCCATCGGGGATCTCCTCGCTTCCCTCGCTCTGGATCGGGCCCGCCCCGAAGGCACCGGTTTCTTCTCCCTCGATCGATTCAAGTTCCCGAGCGGTTCCTGACCCGCTCGGCGTGATCCGTCGGAGAACCTTCGGTACTGTCTGCGGACTCGATCTCACCAATCTCAGTTCCTTTCGATTCCGGACCATGCCATGAACGATCGCCTTGCCTCCGTTTTTCGATCCTCCAACTTCGCATTCGCCGCAACGGCCGCGATCGTGATCGCGACCGCAGGATGTGATTCCTCCATGAAGACGAAGGGATCGTCGATCGTGCCCGACACCGTGGACGCTCTTCATCCAGATGCCAAGAGCACCATCGAGGTGGCGGTCGGCGAAATGGTGGCGTTTGATCTCCCCGGCCATGCCGGAACCGGATACGAGTGGAAGCTGACCTGTGAACAGCCAGCATTTCTCGAACAGGTCGGCAAGGCCGTCTTCCAGCCGAAAGATCCGAGTCGAATGGGGTCCGGCGGGAACACGCGATTTCTCTATCGCGTGACGGGAACCGGTACGGGCCCGCTTCAGTACGACTACGCCCGCTCCTGGGAGACGGGCGTCAAACCGGTTCGCCGTTCAACGGTCACCGTGACCTCCACGACGGAGAAGGCGACTTCCGGGGATTGACCCGGGTCGCGTCCGATTCAGCGAAGGAATTCTTCGGAACTTCGAGGATCCGATCGACCGGCCTGAAAGAAGGCCGGTCGATCTGCATGGTCTGAATGTCCGTGGAGCGGAGCACAGTCGGGGTGGGCCCGGGTGATGTCCGCAGACACGTTGGAGACCGTGGATGCCGATCATGGATCAACTCGGGCGGGAAGTCAGTGGGCCTGAGGGGCCGCTGCGGATCAGTGCCATGTATGCCTCCCTTCCGCCGGAAGCGACGGCCCCCGGGATCGGGGATCGTGGCCGTCTCTTCGTGGAGGTGGTCAACCAGACGGGGAATCGCTGGCACGCGATCGTCGATGGGGACGATGCCACGCTGATCGAGCCTCTTGAATTCTGAGATCGCGCCGGTCGATGCCCGAAGCGACGCTCAATTCAATGGTCGGACCATCGGACCACGATCGAGGTGATGCACGAGACGCCCACCATCGTGGGCTGCCAGAGTGATCGCGACGGCGGTGGCGACCATCGCCGTCGTCGCCAGCAGGCCGACCACGAACCGAATGCTCCGCCTGGGAATCAGGGTGGCGAACACCAGAAGCGAGGTCCCTGCAAGCATGAGTGGGATCCGCTCACCCTGAATCGCATGCCGATCGAGCACGTCACGGGCCGCCTGGCCGGTAAGCCTGGCTTCGACGATCGGTTCGGCCGACTCACCGGCTTCGCTGGCCTGCCAGGCGATGACTCCGACTCCGAAGAGGGCGATCCCGAGAATCAGGCGATAAGCGGTCGCACGTCGCTTGAAAACGAAGGGAAGCGCTGCGACGAACGGAATCGCGAACAGCCCCAGCGCGATCGGGAAGTGGACGAGCATCGCGTGTCGGGTGATCGGGTCCGCGAAGGACTGGCGAAGACTCTCAAGCAGGTCGGCCATCGGCGGAGTTTCTCCAGGGGCATGTCGGGACGGGATCGGGTGATCTCGAACCCCCGACGTTCCTTGGGAAGGGTACGCTCGTCCTTGGTGCCTCGTGAGATCGCCGAGGATTCCATCTGGAGCCAACGACATGAGTTCGACCTCGACCTGCCTCGTTCGTGGCCTTTTTTCGTCCATCATCACGGTGGTGCTCGGCCTGGGCGTGGCGGCGGACGGAAATCAGCCCCCCGACGAGTCGGGGCCTGATCCGAGTCGGCCATTCGTGTTCGCCCGAGAATGCTGGAATCAAACGGTGTCCGCTTCGGGCCTGCTGGACTCCAAGGTTTTCTCCGGTGCTCCCGAGCGATCCGAGCTCATCGACGTACCGATCGGGGCAACGGATCTCGGAGACGGTTTCGTACAGCGAATCCGAGGTTGGATCGAGGCTCCGGAAACGGGTTCCTATCGCTTCGCGATCACATCCGACGATGATTCCGTGCTTCTGGTCTCACCTCGTGGAACACCATCGCTTGCCCGACCGGTCGCCTCGGTCACGGGCTTCAACTCCCGCAGCGACTTCGGTGATGGAGCAGGAATCTCCGGCCCGATCACTTTGATTCGTGGGCAGCGTTGCTACCTCGAGGCCCGCCATCGCGACGTCGATGGGGCGGGCCACCTGAGTTTGGGATGGAAAGTGCCGCGATCCGGGCTGGATCGTCCGATTCTGATCGGAACCGTTCTCGAACCCCGATTTCAGCTCGAAGTCTGGGAGGACGTGCCTCGGGGTGATCCTCGAGGCTTCGCGGTGTTTCAAACTCCGCCGACTCGATCCCGGTTGCTCTTCGATCTGGCCACGCCGGAGGGCATTGGTTCAAATGTCGCCACTCGGCTTCGGGGAATCTGGTCGGCCCCGGCAGACGGGGAATACCGATTCATGCTTTCCGCGGACGATGCCGCGGTGCTTGAAGTCCGAACCATCGATCCTTCGGGGCGTCTGCTTGGGGATGCCACGCTCCTGAGCTGGGTCGGCCCCGGATCTTTCGAGGGTCATCCCGGGCAGACGACCGATCCGATCTCCCTTCGGAAGGGTGAAACCGTCCATCTGGAGGTCAGGCACTCCCAAGGCGACGGGCCCGGCCACGCCGCGGTCGGGGTGGTGGGGGCCGGCGTCGATGAGCGTCCCATCACGTCTCCGGCCCTCCCTCGGATCTCGAAGACGGATTGACCCGGATTTCTGAGAGAGGTTGGTGCGTCCAGTTCGATTTCCCGACGAACTACGGTTCATTCCGGTCGTACCAAGGCCAAGAGTGGGCTTTTGGCATCAGATCACGAGGCTCCCGTAGAAGAGAAACCTCGATTCTGCTGGACGGTAAACGTCATCACCTATTCCTCTCGTATGCTCTGCAGTCTCAGGTTCGCCCGAAATCGCGAACAGGCCCGTGTGCCATTTTCGTTCACACCCTCCACCACGGAGTTTCTGTCCATGGTTCAGATTCGAACCCTCGTACTCGCCGGAGCTGCCAGTCTGGCAAGCATCGTCGCCGCGGTCCCGGCCACGGCCATGCAGGCGCCTTCGGCGCAAGCCCGACCCGAGTTCCCCCCGTTCGCCAAGATCTCGGAAGGTTTCACCGAAGTCCCCGCACCGGAAGGAACCAAGGGGCTCTACCGAATCTGGGTCAACAAGAAGGATCAACGAGCGATCGCCGAACTGCCGCGGAACTTCGAAAAGCAGGAACTCTTCCTGGCCTGGACCGTGGCCGGAGGCATCCAGCAGGCGGCCGTGCAGGTCGGCGATCAGTACGCCAAGTTCAAGCGATTCGGCAAGCGACTCGCCTTGGTCGAGCCGAACTACGCGACGATCTCCACCGGCGACAGTGAAAGCCGCTCCGCCACCGGTCGAGTCTTCACCGACCGCGTCATCACCGAAACCCCGATCCTCACCATGGGGCCGGGCGGTGGTCCGATCATCGATCTCAATCAGATGTTCGTGAGCGGTGCCCGGACGTTCTTTGGCCGGCAGGTCAATGGCGCCAACAGCCGCCTGGTGACCGTGGCCAAGGCCAAGGCCTTCCCCAAGAACGTCGAACTTCAATACGAAATGCCCCTGGCCGATGGTCGATTCGCGACGCTCGCCTACTCAATCGCCGAAATTCCGGCCCGATCCGCCTACAAGCCGAGGCGAGCCGATGATCGAGTCGGTTACTTCACCACCAGCATCAAGGACCTGGGTGATCCATCCGCCGACACGCCGTGGAACCGCTACATCAACCGCTGGCACCTCGAGAAGGCCGATCCCAAGTTGAAGATCAGCCCCCCGAAGGAGCCGATCGTCTTCTACGTCGAGCACACCGTGCCCGTCCGCTATCGACGTTGGGTTCGCGACGCGATCCTCGAGTGGAATGAAGCCTTCGAGGCCGTCGGTTTCGACAACGCCATCGTGGTCAACCAGCAGGATGCCACCACCGGCACCCACATGGAGAAGGACCCCGAAGACGCCCGGTACAACTTCATCTGTTGGACCAATGCCGACATGGGCTTCGCGATCGGGCCCAGCCGAGTTCATCCCAAGACGGGTGAGATCCTCGACGCCGACATCGTGATGGACGAAGGATTCATCAGTGGATGGGTCGACACCTGGGCACGTCAGGTTCCGCAGGAGGAAGTCGAAGCCCTTGGCACCGAGACCGTGGACTGGCTTACCGCCCGGCCTCAGTACGATCCTCGAGTGATTCTCTCCGACCCCCATGAGCAGGCAATGGTCGCCCAGGACATCAGGGACCGGCAGCAGGCTCTGGCAGGACAAGGTCTCCGCGGCATCCACCCGAGCCTTGACGGTCTCGGAAAACTCGTCGCCGGAGCCGGCCAGGACGGTGAAGCGATTGAAAGTCCGATTCACGCCTGCACGGCCTGCACCAACACCGCACGCAAGGCCTACGACGTCGGCTTCATGCGGATGAATGCCGACCTGCTCGGTCTCGTCGGCCCTCGTCTCGACGCCGGTGGCGGCCAGAATCTCGATGGTGTTCCGGAAGAGTTCATCGGTCCCCTCCTCAAGGAGGTGATCATGCACGAAGT
>CAJWFU010000021.1:0-12028 GCA_913031315.1 uncultured Phycisphaerae bacterium
GAAGGCTGCGCCTCCAGCTGCGCCTCCAGCTGCTCCGACAAGATGCCCGCCGCCCCCGGCGCCGTCTCCGGTGACGAAGGCTGTGCCTCCAGCTGCTCCGACAAGATGCCCGCCGCCCCCGGCGCCGTCTCGAGCGAGCCCGCCGGTTGCGCAAGCAGCTGCTCGGACGCCGCCATGAGCTGCCCGATGTCCACCAGCAACAAGGGCTGATCGCCCTTGCGACCGCCTCGTGCGGTCGTTGCGAACATGAAACGCCCGTCTCACTCCGGTGAGGCGGGCGTTTCTTCATACCCACCCCGTCCCGTCGTAGGATGTCCACACTTCTTCCAAGGACTCCATTCATGACTCACCGCCCATCACCTCGATCTTCGAACCTCCTGCTCGTCGGACTCCTCGTCGCCCTCTCCTGGGCCGGCGGTTGCTCCAGCACCAGTTCCGTCAATGGTTGGAACGAATACGGGAACGCGAGGCCGACTTCGAACTCGGTGGCCTTGACCGGTCGAATCGAAGAGGTCTGCATGGTCAAGGGATGCTGGATGAAGGTTCGAGAAGATGACGGCGAGGAAATCCTCGTTCGATTCCGTGACTACGGTTTCTTCGTGCCCATGAATGCCCGTGGGCGCATGATCGTGGCCGAAGGTGAAAGACAGGTCCGAACCTTCGACCAGTCGCAACGCCGACACCTCGCCTCGGACGCGGGCGCCACCGAAGCGGAACTCGATGCGATCACCGGTTCGACCACGGAGACGATCTTCATCGCCAACGGCACGTGGATCCAGGGCGGCGGGCTCGATGCCCCCTACGCCCCCCCGGTGGTCGAAGAGTGCGTGCTGGACGATCCTCCGGCTCCGGAAACGGAAATGAACGAGGTTGAAACCTCGATGGAGGTCGAGGCTCCATGAGCAACTCCGATCGAATGCTGCTGTCCGGCGGACGGGTCATCGATCCGGCCTCCGGATTCGATGCGACCGCCGACGTGCTGATCGAGGATGGTCGGATCTCGGCCATCGAAACCGACCCCGGCAGACTCGGTGGTGGCGACGCCGCTCGTCACGATCTAGACGGTCTCATCGTCTGTCCCGGTCTCGTCGATCCCCATGTCCATCTGCGCGAACCCGGGCAGGGTGCCAAGGAGACGATCGCCACTGGAACCGCCTCCGCGGTCGCGGGTGGGTTCACCACCGTCTGTTGCATGCCCAACACCGCACCCACGTTGGACTCCGTCGACATGGTCGACTGGGTCTCGATGCGATCCCGCGAGACCGCCGCCTGTCGGGTCTTCGTCGCCGCGGCCGCCACCCTCGGCCGACAGGACGAGGCCCTGGCCCCCATGCAGGCGATGCGAGACGCCGGCGCTGTGGCGTTCACCGATGATGGCGACGGAATCGCCGACCCCGACATGATGCGTCGGGTTCTCCAGACCTGCGCGTCCCTCGGGACCGCATTCATGCAACATTGCCAGGAACCGACGCTCACTCGCGGCGCGCAGATGCATGAGGGCGCGGTCTCCGCCAGACTCGGTCTCGTGGGCTGGCCCCGGGTGGCCGAGGAACTGATGCTCGAACGTGATCTCCGACTTGATCGCGCCGTCGGCGCTCGCTATCACGCCCAGCATCTCTCCAGTGGCGGTTCGGTCGAAATCCTCCGGCAGGCTCAGGCCGACGGAGTTCCAGCCACCGGCGAGGTCTCCCCCCACCACCTCCTGCTGACCGACGAGGCATGCGATGGTTTCGACACCCACGCCAAGATGAATCCGCCACTTCGCGAGGAATCCGATCGCCGGGCCCTGGTGCAGGGCGTGGCGGATGGCGTCATCACGGTCCTCGCCACCGATCACGCCCCGCATACCGAAGCCGAGAAAGCCAGCCCGTTCGAGGAAGCCCCCCTCGGCATCATCGGGGTCGAATGCGCCCTTCCGCTCTACGCGGAGGCGCTGGTCGCCAGCGGCGCCATCGATTGGGCGCGACTCGTGGCGTTGATGACCATCGAACCCGCCCGGCTGATCGGACTCGACCACGACGGCATCGGCCGACTCCACGTCGGCGGCCCCGCCGACGTCACGGTGATCGATCCGAATCACCAGTGGACGATCGATACCGGTGAGTTCGCGTCGAAGGCCCGCAACTGCCCGTTCCACGGACGAGCCGTCACCGGCCGTGCGGTGCTCACCATCGTGGAGGGCACGGTGCGTTGCGACCGCCTCGGCCACACCGCCGCCGTCCGCACCTGATCACGAGCGCCTCGAGGACGGGCTTCTCGTCGCTTTCGAGGATTCGACGTCCTGACCGTTCCGTGGCCGACATTCTCCCGATTCGGAGCAGTTCAATGTTCGAAACCCTCCTCGGTGCAAGTCCAACGAGGTCGTCATCCCGCGAACCCCGGGGCAGACGCGAGGGCAAGACCTCGGGATCCGCCATCCGAATGGGCGTCCTCCTGCTGATCCTGATCGGCACTGCGGTCTTCGGGTGGTTCCAACGCCCGGATCTGTTTCGTCGATATCTGGCGATGGACGCACCGGCCCGGTCGGAGGTGCAATCCCTCGAATTCGCCAACGACGAACTCTTCGAACTCGCCACCAACCTCGCCAAGGCTCGGGTGGTTCTACGCGGCCAGGGCCAGGACACGCTGGCGGCGATGATCGAGAACGGCAATGCCGGGAATCTGGTCAGTGAGGAGGCGATTCGGGAGACTCCGAAGGTCGTCGCGGCCGGAATGGCCGGTGCCCTGATCCAGATCCAGACCGATGTGGATCGAGCCATGACCCTCCTTCAACCAACGAGCTTTCGAGCCGCCTCCAATCAGGCCGTGCTCTGGAAGACGCTGGATCTGGCGATGCAGGTCGTGACTTCGATCAAATCGCTCGACGGAACCAGCCTCGGCGAGGCTCTGATGAGCGAGGACGCGCCGGCGAGCGGTGAAGCCGTGGTCGACACCCTGCGGGAAATCCAACGGAAGACCGCACCCCGTGCCCGCAACTCCGACGCCGATCCCACCGTGGACACCTCCGACTTCCCGACCGAACCCGGCTCCAACTGATCCCGACCTGGGGCCATCGCCGTGGTTCCGGTTCGCCGTTCCATTCGATTCAGTCCGGACATCCTTCGAAAAGACGACGCCTCTTCGGCTGGAAGCCGAGAGGCGTCATCTTTGATTCGAATTCGAGGACTCGGTTCAGCAACTGTTGCCGAAGGCTGAGAAGAAGAGACCGAGGTCGGCACCGTCCACGACTCCGTCCTCATTGAGGTCCGCGTCGCACGGTCCGGTGCAACCCCATTCACCAAGCAGCAGTCCGAGGTCGTTGCCATCGATGACGCCGTCGCCACTGAGGTCCGCCGGGCAGGGTGCCGTGACGTTGAAGTAGGACACGGCGTGATCCCAGGCCTGCGGCCCGATCTCCAGTCCCATCAAGCGGCCGGGGATGTCGTCCGCCGGCGGGTGGATGCCACCCCAGATGCGGCTGAGTGAACACTGGTCGCTCGCGTCCCGGTAGGAGGCCCACTGCAATCGAACCTCGACGCTGGGGCCATCTTCGAAGACGAGGAACTCATCGGCCGAGGCCACGAACTCACCCAGGCCGCCGGGGAACCAGGGCGAGCCGGTGAGGAGGGTCAGAAGTTCCGCCGCCGCCCGACTGAAGGTCGAATGTCCCGAGACGTAACCCGCGAAGTTCGGTGTCACGAAGGTCGGGCGTTGATATGGCCACCAGTTCTCCGCCAGGATCCAGTCGCAACCGGCGACATCGGTTTCAGGATCGACGATGAACTCCGGACCTCGCCAGCAGCGAACGGCGATCTTCCCGAGGTTCTGGTCGAATTCACCCCGAAGTCCCGCATGACGTTCACCCGGCGCGCTCGAGGTGATGGTCACGACCTCCACCAGATCTTGAACCAGGGCCAGGCCCTCGGGATTGAAACTACCGGCCAGCGGGTCGGTGCGTTGACCGTTTTCGGCCATCCACCGAATCGCGGAGATGGGTCGGGTGTAGTCGTACCAGCCCTTGCAGCTCCAGGCCGCGATCGCCGCATCGTGCATGCAGCCACCAAGGGCGAAGTAGGCCTTGACGTCGTATTCGAGAGCGCCGAGTTCCGATCCGGTCCCCCCGAGTCGTCGCTCGAAGAGCGGATGATCCATCACGCCGTTGAGAATCGTGAACCAGTGACCGGGAGGTGTCTCGGAATCGGGGCCATCGGCCCAGAACTCCGCCAGCACCCTGGCGTAGTCGGCCCGTGGGACCATCTGGGTCGGATACGGCTCCCCGGTGACCGGATTCACGGCGTAGCCGATGCCGACGTCTCCACCGTCGGCCAGGTTGTAGAACGCTGCGATGTCGTCGAGGTCTTCCGGCAGGGTCGCGTTGCCGATGGCGTTGGGGCTCGCGTCGAGCATCACGCCATCAGCCGGATCCAGATGGGCCGACCACCGAAGCACCTGCTCGAATCCTTCAAGGAAATCCGACTCGGCATCGGTGTCGAGCATGGGAGGCGTGCCGGGATCCAGATAGACCGGGTACGGGAAGCCTTCACGCTCCCGCAGGGTCTTCTGGTCCTCACGGAGCGAGAAGGGAATCACATTTCCCCACTCCGCACCGAGAAACTCGGGGTACCCCTCGATGTCGATGTTCCCGCTCTGATCCACGAAGTAGTCCAACGCGAGCGGCTGCCAGCGGTCGGGGATGGCCACCGCCTGGGTTCCCGGCTCCGGAGGAAGCAAGGGTTCGTTGAGCGGGTAGTACCACTGGTTCACGTGGTCGGCGATCTCGTTGGATCCATCCGAAAGGCCGTAGACGACGTATCCCATTGCGATCCGGATCCCAACCGCCCGGGGATCGTTCCCCACTCCGGAAGAGAATGCAGGATCGAAACCGAGTTCGATCATCAAGGCGTCGTACTGGGGCGCGACCTCGGGATACCCCGGCGAACTCGAAAATCGAAACTTCAGGATGGTGAAGGCTGCGTAGGAGATGGCGGCTTCACGAGCGGCCTCCACGTCCCGGACCTTGATGGGTCCCTCGTCGACCAGCCAGGCGTTGGAAGCCGACCCATCGAAGACCCGCCAGGCATCCCACATCGCGGCGTGGATGTGACAGAGATTCCGGGCGTGAACCACGGGGCGAGCCCGATCCTTTCGGATCGACTCGAGCAGCATCTCGTTCCATCGCCGGGCCACCGAGACCTCTTCGACCCCGGTGGCGGCGGTGGCGGTTCCCGGAAAAGCGATCGAAGATCCGGCGAGAATCACGAAGACGATCTGTAGGAGGCGTCGCATCTTTGGAAATTCCAGGGGGAGGAAGGAAATGGCTGATCCAGCACCTTCCGCAGTCGCGAACCCAATCTTACGCGCGCCACCGACGAATTCCGCGATAATTCGGCGATCGGTGCCTACTTGATCGGACCTGGCTCATGCCAATGCTTCCCGGACCGCGATCGCGATCCGCCATTCTCGCCCGACTCATCCTCACCCACCCGAGATCACTCGTGCTGGTCGCGGTGCTGTTGAGCATGCTCGGAGCGGGATTGGCGGCAGCGAGGCTCCAGCTGGATGCCGACACCAATCACTTGATCGCCGAAGATCGACCGTTCATGCCCGAATTCCTCGGCTGGCTCGATGAATTCGGTGATCTGGAGTACCTCTACGTGGTGGTCGACCCTCTGGGGGACGAACCATCCGCGGCCGCCGCAGTCCGAATGCTGGTACCCCGCCTGCAGGCGATGGACGGAATTCCCGAGGTCCACGGCTGGATCACCAACGAAGAGCAATGGCGTCTCGCCCCCCGGGCCATGCCGCTGGAGGAACTCCAGCGACTGGCCGACGCCGGATCAGCCTTATCGGTCCTCGCAAGTGACGAATCGGCCGCCACCGTGCTTCGGGAAGGTCTCGCTCGGCTGAATCGACTTGGAGAACTCGACGCGGGGACTCTGAGTGAACCCGACCGCCGAGCGATCGGAACCGAAGGCGTCCTGCTGCTGGAATGGATCACGGCAACGCCGTCTTCCGACCCCAAACCCGTCGACGTCGAGGCTGGCAGTGGCCTCGGTATCCCGAGACCGACCGAATTCCTGGTGAATCCCGGAGGCCGGCTTCGATTCATCGAGGTCCTCCCCCGCAAGGATTTCGGTCGCCTCGATGCGATCGCCGCCCCGCTCGCGGCGATCCGATCCACGATTCAAGAAGTGCAGGCCCTTCATCCTTCGATCCAGATCGGGATCACTGGAAAGCCCGTGCTCCAAGCCGATGAACTGGCGACCAGCGACGCGGACATGACCCGCTGCGCGGCCGGCGCCTTCTTCCTCATCGCACTGATCTTCGTGAGGGTGTTCCGAGGAGTTCGACGACCACTGCTCATCGTCATCGCCTTCGCGTGCGCCTTCGGATGGACCTACGGTTTCGCGACCCTCGCGGTGGGTCGTCTCAATCTTCTTTCGATCGTCTTCATGCTGGTCCTGGTCGGTGTGGGGCTGGACTATGGAGTGCATGTCACCGCCCGCTGGGTGGACGCGCGACGACGAGGCCGGAGCGTCAAGGACGCGATCGACGAAACCATCGATACCGCGGGCGTCGGGAACTTCTACGGCGCAGCCACCAGCGCCGGCGTCTTCCTTCTAGGCCTCGTGACCGATTTCGGCGGCCTCCGGGAACTCGGACTGATCGCCGGTGCCGGCCTGCTGCTCTGCATGATCGCGATGGTCGTGGTGCTTCCCGCCCTGCTGGTGATCTTCGATTCGAAGCCTCCCGCTCCCGAATCGAATCTCGAAGCGGATGCCTCCCGCCAGCGTCCGCGCTCTCCCAGATCCATGGTCGCACTGGTGGCGCTGGCCACTCTGGCTTTCGGGGCCGTGGCTCTCGAGCGGGCGAGATTCGAGAACAACCTGCTCGAACTCCAGGCCGTCGGCCTCGAAAGCGTCCAGTGGGAACGGCGGGTTCTGGCAGACTCGACCAGCGCTTCATGGTTCGCGGCCTCGATTGCAGACTCGATCGAACAGGTCGAGGATCTGATCGCCGCCGCCTCCCTTCATCCGGAGATCGGCGTCACTCGCAGCGTGCTCGATCTGGTTGCGCCGCCGGACGAGAATCGTGCCACGGCCCGTCGCCGTCTCACCGCCGCGATCGACGCCGAAGTCACCCTGACGGCCGCGGAGGATGAACGGAGACCGATCGCTGAAGACCTGCGTCAGGCCTCGATCACCACGAAGCGACTGGCCACCTTCGCCCGCGATCGAGATCCATCCGCGGCGGGTCGACTGGCCACGATCTCGATCCGAATGCTCGAGCTCGCCGAAGGGCTCGAAGGATCGAAGGCGGAAGCGGACGAGATCCACGCCCGCGTCGACCGATCACGAAACGCCGCCCGCATCGCGGTCGAAGCGATGTCCTCCGGTGCCCGCGGTGATCTTCGAAGCGCCCTTCCGGGCGCGGTCCGGAATCGACTCGTCGCGTCCAGCGGTCGATACATGGTGTCCTTCGTTCCCTCGGACGACATCTGGGATCCCGAACCGATGGCCCGTTTCGTGCGGGCCGTGCGAGCGATCGATCCGAAGGTCACGGGCGTGCCGATCACCCAGTACGAGTCCCTCCGGGACATGCGACGCTCGTTTCTGACCATGTCCACCCTCGCGGTGATTCTGGTCGTACTGCTGGTCTGGATCGATTTCCGTCGCCTCGGTCCGGTCGTGATCGCGGTGACCGTGCTCGGGGTTGGAATGATCTGGACCATCGGCCTGACCGCGGCGATCGGCGTCCACCTGAACGTCGCGAACTTCTTCGCGATCCCCATTCTCATCGGCATCGGCATCGACAGCGCGATCCACATGTTGCATCGGGCGGATGAATGCGGCGAGGGCCCGCTCGAGTTCCAAGGCACCCGGGGCGCCGTGACCCTCACGTCGATCACCACTGGAATCGGCTTCGGCTCGCTCCTCTTCGCCTCCCACCGAGGTCTTCAGAGTCTGGGTGCGGTGATGGCGATCGGCAGCATCTCATGCCTGATCTCGACCGTCGTGCTGTTGCCTGCCTTGCTTCGCCTCATGCGTTCCCGATCGGATCGGTGACCGTACGCCATCCGGTTCCGTCAAAGCGTGTCGAAACCACCGGGATGCTCGAGATCGTCGGAGGACTGGCTGGAATCCGACCATTCATCGAAAGCGTCGAAATCCTCGACCACGGTCTCCGGCGGTTCCAGGGGTTCGACTTCGACTCCATCGGGGAGCGCCGCCTGGAACATCCGACCGTAGCCCTTGGTGACGATTCGCGGATCCAGGACCACCACTCGACCGGTGTCCTCGCTCGAACGGATCAGACGACCGATCCCCTGCTTGAATCGGATCACCGCCCGGGGAACCTGATCCTCGAAGAAGGGCTTGCCGCCACGTTCCTCGATCATCTCATGCCGGGCCTGAACGATGGGACGGTCGGGTACGTCGAAGGGGAGACGGGTGATGATGACGTTGCGAAGACCCTGCCCTCGAACGTCAACCCCCTGCCAGAAGCTCGTCACGCCGAAGAGGACCGACCGATCATCATCGCGAAAACGCTGGAGCACCAACGAGCGGGCTCCGGTCTCGTTCTGGACGAGGACCTGATGGCCCGCCGCTTCGAGCCCGGGACGAGCCAGTTTCGCGGCCGCGGACATCGCCGCATTGCTGGTGAAGAGAACGAACGCGCCTCCGTCCGTGGCTCGAACCTGTTCGACGATCCGATCCGCCAATCGGTCCTGATACGCGGGGTCGCGGGGTTCGGGCATGTGAGGATCGACGAAGACCCGCATCTGTCGCACGAAATCGAAGGGTGACCCGACCTGTAGGGTGATGGGCGCCTCCGCCCCCAGCCGTTGGGTGACCAGGGAGAAATCGTCGGGACCCGTCGCCAGCGTGGCACTGGTGCAGATCACCGAACCTTCGCGGGCGAAGAGCTGCTCCCGGAGAATCGGTCCCACATCCACCGCGGCGCAGGCCACGGTGACCGAGCCGCGATCCCGCCGCCCTCGTCGGGCCGGCATCGCATCGACCCAGTAGACGCAACCGCCGATCGCCTGCTCCATGAGCACCGAAGCGGATTCCGCGACCTCCGTCGCTCGGACCGCGAGGGATCCGAGTTCCATCTCCTCGGTCTCGTTGGTCGATTTCGCCCGCAGGAGTTTCAGGGTCGAAGCGAGTTCCTTCATCGCCGGGGTCAGCGGATTGTCGACCACTTCAGGTCCGACCATCCGTCCGGAAGCGTGCGCGGAAATCGAACGCCAGGCATGAAGATCATCGAAGAATGCGTTGGCCGCGGTCTCCGTTCGCTGTCGGGCCGAAAGTGCGTCGCGAAGGGCCGGATCGCCGTCGGCGGTGGTGGCCAGGCTGGCCAGCACGCCTCGATTGGTTCGCTCCGACAACAGCATTCGCAGCAGGTGGCGAACCCTTCCCTCGGAGACCCGGAGGCCGAAATGTTCGGCCGCGACGTCTTCGACCGTGTGGGCTTCGTCAAGAATCACGTGCCGATACGGAGGCAGGAATCCCGCCCCCCGCATTCGCAGGGCGAGATCGCTGAAGAACAAGGCGTGGTTGCACACCAGCACATCCGCGTTCTCCATTCGCCGTCGCGCAGACTGATAGAAACACTCGTCATGGGTCGGGCATCGCCGCCCCATGCAATTCCCGCTTTCACTCTGCACGTGATCCCAGACCGCCGGTCGCTTGAGCTGCGGAAGCGTCGCCAGAGTTCCGTCGTTGGTCGACGCGGCCCACTTCTCGATCTCCTGCAGGGAATGCCGTTCCGTGTCATCGGCCAGGAGTCGGGTCTCCCGCTCGATCGCGAGTCGCAATCGCCGCTTCGAAAGGTAGTTCGCACGCCCCTTCACCAGGACCGCGGTGAACTCGTCCGGCACCACGGCCCGCAGCAACGGAAGGTCCTTGTCCATCAACTGCTCCTGCAGGCTGATGGTGTGAGTGCAGATGACGATCTTCTCTTCCCGCCGTTCGAGCAGCCGGGCGATCGCAGGCAGCAGGTACGCGAAACTCTTGCCCGTTCCGGTTCCGGCCTCGACGAAGAGTCGTTCCCCACTTTTCAGGGCCTGCTCGACCGCGGTCGCCATCTCGATCTGTTGCGGCCGCGCCTCGAACCCGCTGAGGCGACGAGCGATCGGGCCGTCCGGGGCGAGCAGGTTGGCGACGGGAGGCAACATGGGACAGAAACGATTCCGAAGGGTTTCAGCTGAGGGGCTTGCGCTTTGGTTCGCCCACCGCACGAGGATACGCCCGCGGGACCTCTCGTTTCTTCGCCAGAACCACAATCCGCCCCGTCGGGGTCGGTCGAACCTCGACCACTTCGAGGTGCAGGTGATACAGCGCCTGCTTCGCTTCGAGAATCTCCTCATCCGCCCTCGCACCCTTGGTCGCGAGAATCGTCCCATCCACGCGAACCAACGGGGCGAGATACTCCGCCAGCACGTTGAGCGGCCCCACCGCCCGGCTGGTCACCAGGTCGTAGGTCTCCCGATGCTCGGGATCCCGGCCAACCACTTCCGCCCGTTCGGCGAGCACCCGGACCGCTTTCAGATCGAGCGCCGCCGCGGTCTCTTCGAGAAATCGCGCCTTCTTGCCGGTGGACTCGACCAGCGTCATCTCCAGTTCCGGATTCACGCAGGCGAGGACGAGCCCGGGAAGGCCACCTCCGGAACCCACGTCCATGGCCCGCGGCTCCCGCCCCGCGGCCCGAACCGCATCTCCGACGGTGTGCACCCAGGGCACGAGGGTCAGACTGTCCAGAATGTGCCTGGACCAGGCTTCCGCCGGATCCCGGACGCCGGTCAGGTTCATCCTCGCATTGGCCTCGTAGAGGAGGTCGAGAAAGCGAGCGAGACGATCGAGGTCTCCGGAATCGAAGACGACTCCCAGGGCCTCGGCATCCGCGAGAAAAGCATCAGGTGCGGTGGTCATATCCGTCCATGGTCGCAGATGCGGCCCGATCCCGCCGGACTCAACCGGCGACTTCCCATCGCTCCATCCGGCGGGGTCTTCGAAGCCCCACGTTGAGCACCAGGCCGACCGTCATCCAGGCGGTCACCAGACTGGAACCCCCGGCACTCACGAAGGGAAGCGTCATTCCGGTGATCGGGAGCAGACCCACGGTCATTCCAGTGTTGATGACCATCTGCACCAGAAGCATGGTGACCAGACCCGCGGCGAGAAGACGACCGAAGACGTCGCGAGCGGCGGCGCTGGCGAGATATCCCCCGAGGGCCAACAGGCCGAACAGCACCCAGGTGGCCACCCCTCCGAGCATGCCCCACCGACAGGAGATGACCGCGAAGATCATGTCGTTGTGCTCTTCCGGCAGGTGATTGAAGCGGACCAGGGTCGCGGCTTCATCACGACCGACTCCGGTCAACCCTCCGGCACCCACGAGGGTCATCGCCTTGAAACCCTGATAGCCGATGTCCTGTCGATAGCGATCGTCCTGCTCGATCTGAGCGACCAACGCCTTGACTCGGTCCTGCTGATGCTGTTTGAGAAGGCCCTGAACCGCGGGAACGAACAGCACCGATCCAACCAGGACGGCCCCGACCGTGACCACCAGTCCCACATGCCAGAGTCGCGCCCCCGCCACCACCAGCAGCGCCAGAAGCGTCGGCACGAAGAGCAACGCGGTGCCGAGATCGGGTTCGAGCAGGATCAACACCACCGGAATGCCGGTGATGATGAACGGCAGGATGAAGCCTCGGATCGACCGCACGTTCCAACGCAGTCGGAACCAGGACGCCATCGCCAACATCCAGACCACCTTGGCGAACTCCGACGGCTGAAAATCCGTGAAGCCGAGATTGATCCAGCGACGGGCGCCCTTGCGGGGCCGGACGATCGCCTCGGGTACCCACGGGACCAGCACGAAGACCAGCAGACCGGCGGTGACCAGGCAGAGCAGTGGCACCCAGCGTCGGAATCTTCGGTAGTCGGGAACCGCCATGATCGCCGCCGCCAACAGGCCGATGGGTACGAACATCGCCTGCTTGCGAGCGAATCCGGGCTCGGTGGTGGAAATCGCGATGATCCCG
>CAJWFU010000022.1:0-11996 GCA_913031315.1 uncultured Phycisphaerae bacterium
GGCCGCGATCGGCGTCCATTCAAGATCCTGAAATTCCGCTCGATGACGATCAAGGCCGGGAGCGAACTCGGCGGATTCGATGCTGGTGATTCCGCTCGCATCACCTCGCTCGGCCGTTTCCTCCGCCGAACGAAACTCGATGAACTGCCGCAACTCTGGAACGTGCTCGTCGGCGACATGAGCCTGGTCGGCCCGAGACCCGAGGTTCCCGAATGGACGCTGGTACATCCCGAACGATGGGAGAGAATTCTCGTCGTCCGACCCGGGCTCACTGATCCGGGTTCCATCCTTTTCCGGGACGAGGAACAGCTGCTGGCCGAATCCGAAGATCCGGAAAGACCCTACCGCGAAGAGATCCTGCCCCGGAAGCTGGAATTGGCGGAGGAATACGTCGCTCATCGGACATTTTCGGGCGATCTGGCGATTCTCGTGCTCACCGCTCGAAAGATCCTCAAACCCGGGACTGGAACCAATCGGTGGGATGCGAGAGAATCCGACCGATGAAAGTCCCCTTCCACCGAATCGACACCAGCGGAAACGAACTTCGATACGTCCGCGAGGTCCTGGAAAGCGGCTGGCTCACCAGTGGTGAGCGGGTCCTTGATTTCGAGAAGGCGTTCGCCGCGTCGGTCGGGGCTCGCCACGCGATCGCGGTCAATTCCTGCACCGCCGCCCTTCACCTCGCGTGTGAAGCCGCCGGCGTCGGCCCGGGATCCGAAGTCCTCGTTCCGTCGCTCACCTTCACCGCCACCGCAGAGGTCGTCGAATATCTGGGCGGACGGGTCCGACTCGTGGACGTCGAAGCGGCCACCGGACTCTTGTCACCGGATCTTCTCCGGTCGGCCCTCGACGACCACCCCTCGATCTCCTGCGTGATACCGGTGCACTTCGGAGGTGATCCCTGCCGGATGCTCGGAACGACGAAGGATCAGGGCCTGCTCGACATCTGCCAGGCTCGGGGAATCGCGGTGGTGGAGGATGCGGCCCACGCCTTTCCCGCAAGGTACGAGACGGGAAAACCCGTCGGCTCCTCGATCGGGACCACGGCCTGCTGTTTCAGTTTTTACGCGAACAAGACCATCACGACGGGTGAGGGAGGCATGGTCACGACAAATGACGATGCGGTCGCGGAGCGCATGCGGAGGATGCGGCTTCACGGCATCGATCGCTCGGCCTGGGATCGGCACACCCGGATCGGCGCCGCGTGGGAATACGACGTGATCGCGGCGGGATACAAGTACAACCTGACCGACATCGCCGCAGCGATCGGCCTGGCGCAGCTCGAACGAGCCCAGGAATTCAGGGACGCCCGTGCCGAACTCGTTCAGGCGTATCGCGAACGACTCCAAGGCATCGAATCACTTCGACTCCCACCCCCGGATGACGGCCGGAACGGCCACGCCTGGCACCTCTTCGTGATTCGCGTGGATCCCGCTTCGAACCTCGATCGCAATCGGTTGATCGAAGAGATCAACGCCCAGGGGATCGGCACCAGCGTGCATTACAAGCCCCTTCACCGGCTCACCCACTGGTCTAAAACCGCCTTGCTCGACCCTTCCGGGTACCCGAATGCCGACGACTGGTTCGATCATTGCGTCTCCCTTCCTCTTTTTCCCTCGATGACGCCGGAAGAATTCGAGGCGGTCTGCGTGGCGGTTGAAAACGCGGTGTCTCATTGCCTCGACGGGGTCCCCCGCCGCCCAATCCCTCGGGAGGGTTTCCGCTAGGATTCTCGATTCAGAACCCGGTCCGACGTCCTTGTCCGATGGGGCTGAGAACTCGAAAGGAAGCCCTCTTGATCGGTAGACAAGCGAAGCCCATCCTGGATCGTCGAATTCGCCTCGGCCTGCTTGGTTGTGGCCGGATCTCCAGAAACCACTTCCGATCCCTCGAGGAGCTGAGCGGCGATCTCGAACTCGTCGGCGTCTGTGACACCGATCCCGCCCGGATGGAGCAGGACTTCGTACCGACCGAGGCGCCGCGGTTCGAGTGCCTGGGGACCATGCTCGAAACCGCCGAACCCGACATCGTGGCGATCTGCACCCCGAGCGGTTTCCATCCGAAGCAGACCGTCGACGTGGCACGTGCGGGGGTTCACGTCCTCACCGAGAAGCCGATGGCCACCCGCTGGAACGACGGCCTCAGAATGGTCGAAGCGTGCGACGACGCCGGAGTCCGGCTCTTCGTGGTCAAGCAGAACCGGTTCAACGCGACCCTGCAGCTTCTCCGCAGGGCCATTCAGGAAAAGCGGTTCGGCCGTATCCACATGGCCACGGTCAACGTCTTCTGGACGCGTCCGCAGGAGTACTACGACAGCGACAACTGGCGGGGAACCTGGGAACTCGACGGCGGCGCCTTCATGAATCAGGCGAGTCACTACATCGACCTTCTCGACTGGCTGGTCGGGCCGGTGGATCGCGTCAGCGCGATGACCGCCACCCTGAGCCGCGACATCGAGGTCGAGGATTCCGGCGTGATGAACGTCCGCTGGCGGAACGGGGCCCTGGGTTCGATCGCGGTCACCATGCTCACCTACCCGAAGAATCTCGAGGGTTCGCTCACCATCCTCGGAGAGAAGGGAACGGTTCGAATCGGTGGTGTCGCGGTCAATGAGATCCAGGCCTGGGAATTCGAGGACGAACGCGACTATGACGAAGAGGTCCGCAACGCCAACTACGAGACGACCTCGGTCTACGGCTTCGGGCACCCGGCGTACTACCGCAACATGATCGACGTTCTGCGAGGAAAGGCCGAGCCGGAGACCGATGGCCGTGAAGGGCTGAAGAGCCTTGAAGTCCTCATCGCGACCTACCTGTCGGCCCGTGACGGAAAGACCGTGAGCCTGCCGCTCGAGTATTGATCGATCACCCGGGAGAACCATCGATGTCCGCGATTGATCAAGAAGCCACCGTTCACGACTCCGCCATCGTGGACCCGGGCGCCAGCATCGGCCCCGGCAGCCGGGTCTGGCACTTCGTCCACGTCTGTGGAGAGGCGACGATCGGAGCTGGGTGCTCGCTCGGGCAGAACGTCTTCGTCGGCAACAAGGTCGTGATCGGCAACAACGTCAAGATCCAGAACAACGTCTCGGTCTACGACAACGTGACCCTGGAGGATGACGTCTTTTGCGGACCGAGCATGGTCTTCACCAACGTCTACAACCCGAGATCGGCGGTTTCTCGAAAAGACGAGTACCGGGACACGCTGGTCAGGCGGGGTGCCACCCTTGGTGCCAACTGCACCATCGTCTGCGGGGTCGAGATCGGCGAAGAGGCCTTCGTGGGCGCCGGCGCGGTCGTCAATCGAAATGTCCCCCCCCACGCACTCATGGTCGGCGTCCCGGCGGTTCAGATCGGGTGGATGAGCCGCCATGGAGAGCGACTGGACCTTCCGACGACCGGTAACGGCACCACCACCTGCTCTGGAAGCGGCGAACGCTACGAACTGATCGACGGGGTTCTACACTGTCGAGGTCGAATTTCCGGTTGAACCCCAGGACCAAGACCATTTTGAAATCCCTGTCCCCGACGAAAGCCCAGATCGCCATCACGATCATCGACGGCGCCGTGTTCGTCACTGCGTTCTGGCTGGCGATCACGATTCGATACGGGACCGTCGTGCCACCCTTGGAGACCCGCTGGGTTCTCATCGCGGCACCGATCGTGGGTGTCCTCTGCCTGCTCCCGTTCCGCTTCTACCGCGAACTGATCCGATATGCCGGTCCGAACGTGGTCTACCGCTGCGGCCTCGGAGTCTCGCTGACCACCCTCTGCCTTCTCGCGATCAGTTTTCTGCGGAATGACACCGCCTCGATCTCTCGCATCGCCTTCCTCCCATTCTGGATGGCGTCGATCCTCGGCCTCGTCGGTGTGCGACTCGTCGGCCGTACCATCCTCCGCCGACATCTCGAGATCGAGCCGACCCACGGGCGGCGACGGGTTCTGATCTACGGCGCCGGCCAGGCCGGCGCTGGCCTCCTGTCGATGCTGGGACAGGATGGCACCATGACCGTCGAATGCTTCGTCGATGATGACGCGAAACTCCAGGGACGAGACATCCGTGGCATTCGAGTCCACGGTCCCGCCGATCTCCCAAAACTCATCGGGAAAAGCAGGATCGACACCGTGATGCTCGCCCTGCCGTCCGCGAGCCAGAATCGCCGCCGGGAGTTGATCGATTCGCTCGGGGACTTTTCACTCGAAATCCTGACGGTCCCGGATCTTCAGGAACTCGAGTCGGGCCTCGCCTCGGTCACGGACATCCGCCCCATCGAAATCGCCGACCTGCTCGGCCGCGATTCCGTGATCCCCGAGAGAGACCTCCTCGAGTCGAAGATCAAGGGCCGAGTGGTGCTGGTCACCGGCGGCGGTGGTTCCATCGGCAGTGAACTCGCACGGCAGATCATCCTCCTCGCCCCCGCCCGTCTCATCCTCGTCGACAACAGCGAATTCAATCTGTACAGCATCGCGGAGAATCTGGCAGACGCCAACCCCGGTGGAGTCACCGTCGTTCCGGTGCTTGGCAGCGTCTGCGACGGCCTGCAGATGCGGCAGGTCATGCAGCGATACCACGTGGACACCGTCTACCACGCGGCGGCCTACAAGCATGTTCCGATCGTCGAGGCCAACGCCGTGGTCGGGGTCGCGAACAACGTCACCGGCACCCTTCGCACCGCCGAAGCCGCGATCTCCGCCGAGGTGAAGGACTTCGTTCTGATCTCGACCGACAAGGCGGTTCGCCCCACCAGCGTGATGGGTGCGAGCAAGCGATTGGCGGAACTCGTCCTGCAGGCCAAACACGAGGACCGAGCCGCCCACGGAAACACGAACTTCTGCATGGTTCGCTTCGGCAACGTGCTCGGCTCTTCCGGGTCGGCGGTCCCCAAGTTCACCGAGCAGATTCAGGCCGGCGGCCCGGTCACCGTGACCCACCCCGATGTGACGCGGTACTTCATGACCATCAAGGAAGCCGCGAATCTGGTCATCCAGACCAGCGCGCTCGCCAAAGGCGGCGACGTCTTCGTCCTCGACATGGGAGAGCCGGTCAAGATCCACGAACTCGCGGTTCGGATGATCGAACTCGCGGGCGCCACCGTTCGTGACCAGGCCAATCCGCACGGAGACATCGAGATCCAGTTCACGGGCCTTCGCCCGGGCGAGAAGTTGTACGAGGAATTGCTGATCGACGGCGACCTCGAAATGACCCGACACCCCAAGATCCGACGATCGGCCGAACACTTCATTCCCTGGGATGTTCTTTCCCAGATCCTGCAACGACTCGAAGCTGCGATCGATCGAAGGGATCAGGAGACCGTGCTTCAAATCGTGCAGGAAACCGTCTCGGAATATCACGGCCCCCTGGTAGAGAATGAAAAGTCCGCCTGACCGACCGTCTGGTGGTGACGCCACCGGATCCTTGTGGCGGCAGTCGAGCCTCGTGTGGGGCGGGACCCTGATCGCAGCAGCGATCGCCTTCCTCGTTCAGGTCATGCTCGCCCGGCACCTCGGGACGACCCGCTTCGGCGCTTTTTCGAATACCTATGCGATCGCCAGTCTCATCGGAATCTTTGGATTCCAAGGGGTCGGCGAGGTGATGATGCGTCACCCGGGGCGAATCGATCGCTCGGCGGCGACCAAAGCCTTTCTGGTCATGTTCGGCGTTGGAATGGCCATCGCGACGTGCTGGTACCTCTTCACCGATCTTGAGCCGGGAGACTGCAGCCTCGCTCTTGCGTTCATTCCCTTCACCCTGCTGCATATCGGGCTGTTGGCTGGCATGGTCGGCGCCCAGATTCGTGGCCGGAGTGTCTGGATCGCCTCTTGGCCGATGATTCTCCAGATCGGCCGCCTGCTGCCCCTGCTGGTCGTGACCCTCGTCGGCAGCGGCGAGAACAGCATTCCGATCGGCTGGGCGATCTGCCTGCTTCTCCCTTGCCTGTACGGACTGCGCCAACTGGCACGAAGCAATGCCCTCGTGGCCGATGATGCCATCCCCGGACCGGAGACTTCTGGCGGGATGATCCGAGCGTCATTTCCTTTCTCCGCCACCAGGATGCTCGAGTACGCGGAAATCCAACTCCCCGTGATTCTTGCCATGGCGTTGATCAGCCCTGAATCCGCGGCGTGGATCGCCGCCGTCCTGACCCTCGTCCAAGGCCTGCTTCTGCTTCCCATCGCGGTCTTTCAACGGCTCCTTCGTCCTCGGTTCCATCGATGGGCCGAGTCGGATCGAACCCGGCTCGTCCGAGTCGCGATGCTGGGCGCCGGAGCCATGGCGATCGCGGGAACGATCCTGATGCTGGCCGGCCGTCCGTTTGCGGAAACCGTGCTCACGCTGATCTTCGGTTCCGGTTTCGCGCCCGCGACCGACGCTCTCTCAAGCATCCTGCTGCTGCTCCCGATCTGGTTCGCTTCCATCGCGGTGAATGCCGCGCTGGTGACGAGTCGCGACGTGGCGCTTCGATCGGGGTTCCAGGCCGTGGGGGTGGGCGTCCTCGCGATGGCCGCGTTCGTCAGCCGCGACCTCGAGTCGCTGAACGGAATCGTCGCCGGCATCGGGTTGTGCCAGACATTGCTGTTGGTGAGTGGAATCGTGATTCTCCTGACGGGTCGGCGACACGCTCCAGCGGCCCGGTGAAGTCGAAGATCGATGCCCGACGATGCCGGTCGATCCGCGGCTCGTCGTTCCGGGCGGACTCGCACTCCAGCCGGAAGTGAGCCTCTGGCGGGTTATAGTCGTGACTTAGGACCAGGAACCCACCCATGTGCGGACTCGCAGGCTTCATCGACCCCGGCCATCGCATCGCGGATCCCGCGGCCGCGATGGCGGCGATGAGTCGGGCCATCGAGCATCGGGGACCGGATGGAGAGGGACGGAGTTTCGATCCCGAGACCGGGGTCGCCCTGGTCCATCGACGCCTGGCGGTCCAGGATCCGAGTGAACTCGGGGCGCAGCCGATGACCTCGCCCGGAGGGCGATTCGACCTCGTCTACAACGGGGAGATCTACGATTTTCCTGAACATCGCGCCGAGCTCGAGGGGCGCGGCGTTCGATTCCGAACCGGCACCGACACCGAAGTCCTGCTCGCGGCCTTCGAACAATGGGGCATCGAGGCGACCCTCGATCGAGTGGATGGGATGTTCGCCTTCGCGGTCCACGATCGGGAGAAAGGCGAAGTCGTTCTCGCCCGGGATCGAGCGGGCCAGAAGCCCCTGCTGGTCGCGGAGGCCGGGGGCGTGATCGCCTTCGCCAGCGATCTTCGAGCCCTCGAGGCACTCCCCGACCCGCTGGCATCCCGACTCGACGGAATCGATGAAACCTCGCTCGAGTGGTTCCTCCGGTTGGGCGTCCTGCCGTGGCCGAGATCGATTCGTCCCGACGTCGAACACCTCGCTCCCGGTGGCCTGCTGCGAATCAGCCTCGGAAACGGCCGGGTTCACCGCGGACGGTGGTGGAATCCGCCGGTTCCCGCTCCGCACCGGGATCAGGAATCGCGCGAGATCGATGACGACCAAAGCACCATCGAGGTGATTCGGGAAAGTGTCCATCGACGATGCCGGGCCGACCGCGACGTGGGCGTGTTTCTTTCGGGCGGCATCGACTCCAGACTCGTGGCGGCCCTCGCCAGCGAGGTGCGCCCGGGTCTCCCCTGCTTCACCCTCGCGATGCCGGGACGGTTCGATGAATCCCGGGAGGCCGCGGCCGTCGCCGGGCGACTCGGCTGCCCCCACCACGTGATCCGCCCCGATGAGAGAGAGATCCTCGACCTCGTCACCGCGATGCCCACCCTGACCGATGAACCGTTCGCGGATTCATCCTTCGCCGCCACCACGTTGCTATCGCGGGCCGCGAGGAACGAGATCGTGGTGGCCCTCGGCGGAGACGGTGGCGACGAACTCTTCGGCGGTTACCGACGTCATGTCGCGGCGAACCGGACCGGCATCACCGCCCGGCTCGGCCGAACCGCGGCTTCGGCCATCAACGCCCTCCCCCCGTCCATCACCGGGCGGATACCGCTCGGTCGGAGTTCCCTTCGAGACGCGGCTCGCCGTCGACACGCGGTCGGTCCCGACGGGACCGACCACCTGGCCTTGCGAGAGACCCAAGGCGATGCCGGCGAACTCCTCGGCCCGAGGCCGGGCGATCCCGGCGCATTCGAGCGGGCCCTCGCCGCCCGCGGAAGACGAACTGGAGCGTCGCCCTGGGATGGTGTCTCCGCCGGTCCCTTCGATGTCCGAGGCCTGATGGCCACCGATTTTCGCACGTACCTCCCGGACGATCCGCTGGTGAAGGTCGACCTCGGCACGATGAGCGTGGGACTCGAACATCGGGCACCGCTTCTCGGGCGGAACGTGATCAAGCACGCGTTCGGCCTGCCGACCGACGCGCTCTTCGATCGTGCCGGGGGGAGAGCCCCCCTCCGGGAAGCCCTTCGCGAACTTGGAATATCCGATCGGAGCCGGAAGCAAGGCTTCGCGGTCCCGATTCACGACTGGCTTCGCGGGCCGTTGCGTGACCATGCCGCCTCGTTGCTGCTCGAGCCCTGTGATGATCCGCTCTCCCCCACGGGGGTTTCGGACCTCTTCAATCAGGTGCAATCAGGTCGACGGGACCTCGCCACCGCCTGCTGGACCGTCATGTGCTGGCGGGGCTGGCTTCGGTCGCGGCGTGATCCGAATCGCTGAGGCTCGGATCCTGCACCGGTGGGCGGCGGATCGTGAACGCGATCAGCATCCCCATCACCGCGGTGATGATCCCGCTCAACTGAATCGAATTGCCGACCCCGAAGATGAAGAGGATCACCCACGCGCCGAGCAGCCCGGAGAAGGCGGGGTCGAAGGTCGCCTGCCGCCAGGATGCTTTCAGGACGAGAAGAACGAAGACGCCCCAAAGCACGAGGCCGACGCCTCCCCGCTCGATGGCCTCGGTGACGATGGTGGAATGCGGGTTGTCGGTGCCGATCGCCTTTGTGGGAATATCCGAACCCGCCGTCTGGTCGAACTGCGTCGCATAGGCGACCGCCGTGGATCCGGTCCCGTGACCGATGATCGGAGCCTCCTCGATGATGGGGAGCGATTCCCGCCACCAGATCAGACGCAATCCGGAACTGGTCCCGTAGTTGGAATCCACCAAGGCCGCCTGAAACTCGGTGACCATGGTGTCCAACCGCTTCAGGGGAAGGGCGTTGGTGGCCGCCATGATCGAAACGACGACCAGACCGATGACCACCGCCGTGACCAGAATGCCCCGCCCTCGCCCCCGGCCCCGGCCAAGCCACAGGCTCCGGCCCAAGACCAGCAGAATGCCGACTGGCAGGGCCACGACGAGCGATCGACTCCCGGAAAGAATCAGGCTGACCAGTCCCGCCGCGACCAGCGGCAGGAGCGTCGCCCAACGCCGAGGCTCGGCCAACAGCACGCCGAACAGGACCGCGACGAAACAGCCTGACCACAACGCGGTGTTTCCGGGGTGCTTGCCCAGGCCCCCATTGAATCCCCAGGGGCGGTAATCCGGATTGGGCATCCAATCCACGAACATCAGGATCTGAAAAACGGCCTGTACCGAACATCCCAACATCAACGACATCAGGAAGGGAATCGGACGATTCAAGACCGGCCAGATCGCGAGCGAAAACAACAGGAATCGCATGGGCATCACCCGGCCCAGGCCCTTTCCGACGTCCGGGGACCACGCGACCGCGATCGTGGTCCAGAGCATGATCGCCAGGGCCGCCAGTACGACGCCACTGCGAAGAAGCGGCATCAGACACCGCCAGGTCGCGTGCAGGCGAAGAATGGAATAGCCGATCAAGGCTCCCTGGCCGATGGCCGCGGCGATCGGATTGATCGGCTGCAGGAAGCAGGCGACCATCGCGATCCACCAGTGCACCTGGTGACCAAGGGGGTCTTTGGAGGCACCCCACGCCAGAAATTCCGCCGACCGCGGTTCATCGGAACGGGGGATCGGGCGAACCGAAGGAGGCGAACGGACCTTGGAAGCTGAATTGCTCGAAACAACGGCAGTCATGATCCCCGAGATGCTATCCGCCCCGCAATTCCAGGATTGCTTGCGGTGAAAGAGAAAGGACCCTGGTGAATTTTCTTCCCGGGCGGCTGCTCGAGCCGACATGTTCAGGTTGAAGTTCTCTTTTTCCGGGAGGTCGCCCGTGCACCGAATCGATGACATTCTCATCCATGGGGGAGCCACCCTGCGGGAGGGGCTGAATGCGATGTCCCGGGGTGCGAGGAACATCCTGCTGCTGGTCGACGAGGACGGCAGACTCCGTCGGACGGTGACCGATGGTGACCTTCGGCGGCTGCTCCTCGAAGGAACGGCGTTGGACTCACCCCTCGAGAGCCTCTCCGCACGGACATCCTGGACGGTCGATGCACAGGCCGGCCCCGAGGCCGTCCTCGCGGTGATGAATCAACATCAAATCGACCAGGTCCCGGTGCTTGATGCCGGACACCGGCCCATCGGGGTTCACCTTCGGCGAGAACTCGATCAACCGGTCCTCCTCTCGACCCCGCATCTCTCGGAACACGAGCGTGAATTCGTGGAGCAGGCCTTCGCCACCAACTGGATCGCGCCCCTGGGGCCCAACGTCGATGCCTTCGAGCAGGAGCTGGCGGCCATCGTGGGCTGCGGCCATGCTGCCGCGTTGAACAGCGGTACCGCGGCCATCCACCTCGGCCTGCTGCTTCTGGGCGTGGAACCCGGCGACACCGTGTTCTGCTCCAGCCTGACGTTCGTGGCGACCGCGAATCCCATCCGCTACCTCGGGGCCGAACCGGTTCTCATCGACTCGGAACCGGACACCTGGAACATGTCTCCCGTGGCTTTGGAGCGAGCCCTGGCCGCTGCCGACGCCGAAGGACGACTTCCCAAAGTCGTGATTCCAGTCGGCCTCTACGGGCAAAGTCCGGACATGGCGGCGATCTCCGCCCTCTGCGATCGGTATGAAATTCCGATTCTCGAGGACGCGGCGGAGAGCCTCGGCTCCACCTACCGGGGTCAGGCCGCGGGAACGTTCGGACGGCTCGGCATCTATTCCTTCAACGGCAACAAGATCATCACCACGTCCGGCGGTGGCATGCTGGTCGGCGACGACCCCGAGTTGATCGAACGCGCGAGATTCCTCGCGACTCAGGCCCGGGATCCAGCACCTCACTACCAGCACACGACCACCGGCTTCAACTACCGGATGAGCAATATTCTCGCTGGCGTCGGGCGGGGGCAGCTCAAGGTCCTCGCCGACCGGGTCTCTCAGCGACGGGCGGTGTTTGATCGGTATGTTCTGGGCCTGGGACACTTCGAAGGCATCGGTTGGATGCCCGAACCCGATGGCCACCACGCCACTCGATGGCTTTCCGCCGCCACCATCGATCCCCGACGAACCGGCCTCGACGCCACCGAATTGATCACCCGACTCGCCGAAGTGCGGATCGAGGCTCGTCCGGTCTGGAAGCCGATGCATCGGCAGCCGCTCTTCAAGGATTGTCGATATTGGCCCCACGAGCCCGACTCCTCGGTTTCCGACCGGCTCTTCGAGACCGGATTGTGCCTGCCGAGCGGGTCCAATCTGGCCCCTGAGACCCAGCGACGGGTGATTGATCGGATCGCCGAGGTGCTGGAGACCACCGCGCCTCGCCGAAGCGTGCCGGTCCCCGAGAGCCGGGCCGGCTGAGGCCATCCGAGGTCGAGTTGGCTTCGTGGATCAACCCGGACCGCCGGAATGACCGATGATCTGGCACCGATGCTCTTCGTCCTGGCCATCCTCCTTCTGCTCGTCGCGGCCGTGGTCTTCACCAGTGCGCCCCTCGATCTTGCCATGGTCGGCTGTCTGATCCTGCTGGTCCTCGCCGGCCAGGTCAGCCCGGAAGAAGCTTTCCTCGGTTTCTCAAACACCGCGGTTCTGATGATCGGAGCCCTGTTCGTCGTCGCGTCCGGCCTCCGGCAGACCGGGGCCATCGACCGCATCGCCCCACTTCTGATCG
>CAJWFU010000023.1:0-11949 GCA_913031315.1 uncultured Phycisphaerae bacterium
ACCCCCCCCTCTTTCGGATTGTTTCATGAATTCCACCTTGATCAGTCGCCCGGACGGGAGCCGCCGGCTCGATACCGGCTCACCCTGGGAGCCACGAATGGGCTACAGCCGAGCCGTTCAGGCGGGCCCTCTGATCGTGGTCTCCGGATGCGTTGGAATCCTCCCCGACGGTCGCTATCCCACATCGCTGGAAGACCAGACCCGACGATGCGTGGTCCGGATCGAGGAGGCCCTGGCTGCCTTCGGGGCCTCCCTCCAGCAAGTGATCAAGGTCCGTGTCTACACCACGGACATCGATCGCTGGGAAGAGATCGCCGCGGTCATGGGACCGACCTTCGACGAAATACGGCCTGCGAATCTGCTGGTCGAAGTCTCGAAGCTCGTGGACGATGCGTTGGTTGAAATCGAAGCCGAGGCGTGGCACCCGGCGGAATGAAGGAACTCGGTCTCGCTCAGGAGGTCAGCGCGACCGATTCCACGACCTCGAGTCCGAAGCCCGGGAGGGTCGGCCATGGTCGGGGATGGTTGGTGACGAGCCGGAGTTTCGAGAGGCCCAGATCCCGGAGGATCTGACTACCGATGCCAAGCTCTCGCTGATCCATGGGAATGACCTTGGCACCGACACCATCGGGACGGGCAAGATCCGGGGCGTTCACATCTTCTTCGCGGCGAGTCACCTCGTGCAACGACCCGGAGACCCTGGCATCACCGGATTCCGGACGCATGTAGACCAGGGCTCCGCGACCCGCCTTGCGGATCATGCGAAGCGTGGCTTTGAGGTCGTCACCGCTGGATCGATCGGATCCGTCAAGCTTGACGCCGAAGATGTCGCCAAGCAGATCCCGTCGCTGGACCCGGACCAACGTCGGATCGTCACACTCGATCGGTCGTCCATGAGCGTCGAGCTCACCCACGCCTCCGGCGCAGAGGGCGATGTGAGGGAGCGCATCAATGCTGCTTCTCCAGGCGATGAGCCGAAAAGTGCCTTCGGACGTGATGATGTCGCGCCCGCTGATCGGTTCGATCCGCTCGATCATCGCCTCGCCGGACAGGCGGTGTTGGATGATCTGTTCCACCGAGCACATCTTGAGATCATGTTCCTGACACAGCGCCTCGAGATCGGGCAGGCGGGCCATGTCTCCGTCGGGCTTCACCACTTCGATGATCGCGGCGGCAGGCTTGAGGCCGGCCAGACAACACAGATCCACGGACCCTTCGGTCTGTCCGGTCCGGACCAGCACACCACCGGGCCGTGATCGAAGTGGATTGATGTGACCGGGACGGACGAAGTCGTCGGTTCGAGAGGCCGGGTCCGCGAGCAGGCGGATCGTGGTGGCTCGATCGCTCGAACTGATGCCGGTGCTCACATCATGTCGAGGGTGTCCATCGACCGAGATCGTGAACGGTGTCTGCCGGAGACTGGTGTTGATCGCGCCCTGTGGACCAAGCTCGAGGCGCTCGCACGTCTCGCCGTCCAGGGCGACGCAGAGATAGCCCCCGCCGACCCGGGTCAGGAAGTTGACCATTTCGGGCGTGACGAATTCGGCCGCCACCACGAAGTCGCCTTCGTTTTCGCGATTCTCATCATCAACCAACACAATGATGCGTCCGGCGCGAAGGTCGTCGAGGATGTCAGGGATAGAAGAAAATTCCATAGGAGGGGCATGGTAGTGGCACGTCTCCGTGGTCAAGCCGACCACCGGGTGAGACCAGCCCGCACTCATCAGCGTCACCCCGGCCGAGTGCCGTCGCCTCGACTCCTGAGAATCAGGCTTTCCGGAGGCACACGAACCGACCTGAATGCTGAAAAACCGATTCTGAAAACAAGCCGAAGGCCGAATGACACCGGCCGCCCAAGCGGTGTCCGATATTAAATATCCTGAGTCGCCAATAATGGGTCTTGGCCGGCGATCTCGTATCTACGAATTGATTCGTGCCTTTTGCCCTGAAACACGAAATAATTCGTAACTCGATCCGTTGGTCTCTCCAAAGACGACAAACCACCCCCCATCGATCTTTTCAAGAGCAGGAACTCATGGCCCGTCCGAAATCAAATCCCGACCCCGAACGACGACGACCCACCGAAGCGGAATGCAACATCCTCTCGATCCTCTGGGATCGGGGTTCGGCCACGGTTCGCGAGGTCTATGACGACGTGTCCCAGCGTCAGGAACTCGGGTACACGACGGTCCTCAAGTTCATGCAGATCATGACGAAGAAGGGGCTTCTCGAACGCGATTCGTCGGTACGGCCCCAGGTATTCCGACCCGCCCGCGACAAGGCGGACGTCCAGCAAGACATGGTCGGCGACCTGCTCGATCGCGTCTTCGGTGGATCGACCGAGAGCCTCGTGCTCGGCGCCCTCGCCAGCCGACCGTCGACCCCGGAGGAGATCGCCAAAATCAGAAGGTTCCTCGATGAGATGGAAGGTGATTCGGCGTGAGCCTGTCTCAACTGCTTGAAATTCTCGGTCTCACGGCGCTTCACATGCTCTGGATCGGCTTTCTGATCGGAGCCGTGACGTTCGGGCTGCTCCAATCGAGTCGAACGGCCGCCCCCCGAGTCAGGCACGCCTGTTCGGTCGTTGGATTGGCCGCCCTCCTCGTCGGCACCGTCTCGACCTTCGTGTTCCTGACGGCGACGACCTCCACCGCGGCCATCTTCCCCATCGATGTGACCAGCCCTTTCTCCTCCGATGGCCGGCCCCTTCCGTTGCAGACCGCTGCGGAGGCGACCGGCTCCGAGATTCAAAGGACCGGTCCCCACCATGCGTTGATCTCGATGATCGCCTGGGGTTGGATCGCCGGAATCACGATCATGTCCATCCGCTTGACGCACCTGTGGCTCAAGGTTCGGAGACTCCGGGTCATCGGCATCGTCAGTCCACAAGCATGCTGGACCGAGATGTTCGAAACCCTGAAATCACAGGTCGGCATCCATTCTCGAGTCTCGATGATGATCAGCCACACCACCGACTCGCCGATGGTCGTCGGTTGGCTGAGGCCGCTGGTGCTCGTGCCTGCGACCGCGTTCACCTCACTCACCCCCGAACAAATCCGCATGGTCCTCACCCACGAGCTTCAGCACATCGCCCGGCGTGATCACCTCGTGAACATGCTCCAGGCCTTCATCGAAGTCCTGCTCTTCTTCCATCCGGTCACCTGGTGGCTTTCCGAACAGATCCGCGTCGAACGAGAGAATTGTTGCGACGACGGGACCGTCGACCTGACGGGCTCCCCCCGGACCTTCGCGGAGGCGTTGCTCGTACTCGAGTCACTCCGCACCGAAAAAACGTATTCACCCCAACAACTCACTGCCACAGGAGGTTCCCTCATGCATCGCATCTCACGTCTCTTCGGATCCAGAAAACCCCAGCCGCTGAATGTTGGATGGCGTTCGCTCTCCGCCTGCACGCTGCTCGCCACCGCAGGCCTTGTCTTCACCACCGCGACCATCGAACCGAGCGCCGCCGCTCAGGATCGTCGCGTCGTCGATGCTGAAGAGGTCGATCTCGACGAGCTCAAGACGCGGATCGAAGAGCGCATCCTCGCCATGGGAACCGACCTTCGCCAGCAGGTCGCCGCCGGAGAAATCACCGCCGACGCCGCCCGGGCCCGCTTCGAGGAAGGCGAGCAACGGATGTGGATGCGATACCGCGCTGCGGAAGCGAAGCAGATGTCAGGAGAGAAGAAGGTCGGGTCCGACCATGACGAGGCGATCGCGAAGCTGACCCAGATGGTCAAGGACGGCGAGATCACCCGCGAGCAGATGCAGCAGCGTCTCGCGCGAATGAAGATGGCTGGCGACAAGGCGGCCGAGCGGGACCTGGATGAACTCAAGACCCGGATCGAGGAACGCATCCGCGCCCTGGGCAAGGATCTCCGCCGACGGGTTGCGGCGGGCGAGATCAGCGAAGCCGACGCCAAGAAGCGGTTCGACGAAGGTGAGAAGAGGATGTGGATGCGATACCGCGCCGCGGAAGAGAAGATCGCCGCCGCCGGAAAATCGAAGACGGAGAAGATCGACCTCGAAAAACTCAAGGCACGGATCGAGGAACGCGTCCGCACCATGGGCGAAGATCTCCGCCGGCAGGTCGCGGCGGGTGAGATCAGCGAAGTCGAAGCGAAGGCCCGCTTTGAAGAAGGTGAACGACGCATGTGGATGCGCTATCGCGCCGCCGAGGAGAAGAACGCCGAAGCCACCAGGGCCGAGGCGAAGAAAGGTGCGATCGATCTCGACGATTTGAAGGCGAAGATCGAAGAACGCGTCCTCGCCATGGGAAGAGATCTCCGCCAGCGGGTCGCAGCCGGTGAGATCAGCGAAGCAGACGCGAAGGCCCGCTTCAAAGAAGGCGAAAAGAGGATGTGGATGCGGTACCGCGCCGCCGAGGAAAAGGCCGACGATTCCACGAAGAAGCCCGGGAGTGAACGCCGGACATCCGGGGACGACTTCGACGCCGCAGTCGAGAAGATGACCCAGATGGTCAAGGACGGCAAGATCACCCGCGAACAGATGCAGCGGAGGCTCGACCGCATGAAGCAGGCCGCGGATTGAACATCGAGCCGGCGTTCACGCCGGTGACCGACCACCACGACCCTCGTGGCGACGACATGCTCGACGCCACGGGGGTCTTCTCATGACGTTTGAGATCTCCTCGCCGTGTCGACCACCGATACTCCGGGAACGTTCTTCGATCGCCCCGATCCGAACGAGCTCGGCGACCGGGGAATCCCGGATCAGCGGCGGACCGTAGGATGCCGCCATGACCCTACGAAGACAGAGTCGTTCCAACGCCGCCGATCGCCGTCGCCACGAGAAGGTCGCGATCGAACTCACCTCGATCCCGACCGCCGCGGGGCGTGAATTCCGCGTGCAGGCGTATCTCGATCGCTGGCTCGGTGAACGACGCCGCAGTCTTTCCTGGAAGCGGGACGGTGACGGCAACCTGTTGATCACCCGCAAGGCCCGCGGTCGTCGCCGCGAAGGCCCCGCCCCACTTCTGATCACCGCCCACCTGGACCACCCGGCATTCGTCGTCTCGAAGGTCCTCGACGACCGGACGGTCGAAGCGGAGTTTCGAGGCGGCGTCCACGACCCATACTTCGAAGATGCTCGCATCGAGTTCCACGACTCCGACGACCGGGTCGTTCGCGGCCGTCTCACCGATCTCCGAAAGCCCGACGAGGCGTGTCCGTTCAAGACCGTGACCGTACGGCTCTCCCGGAAGAATCCCGCGCTGGCGAAGGGTGACATCGGACGCTGGGCCTTTCCCGATGCGAAGATCACCGGGCAAGGAGACGCGAGGATTTTGAAGACGCACGCGTGCGACGACCTGGCCGCGGCGGCCGCCGCGCTCTGCGCCTTCGACCGGATTCGCACCCGGAAGGGCCAGGAACACGTGGGTCTCCTCTTCACCGTGGCCGAAGAGGTCGGATTCGTCGGCGCCATCGGAGCCGCCACGAACGGTCTGGTCCGCAAGAACGCCCGGCTCGTCTGCCTCGAGAACAGCCGCTCCTTCTCGGAGAGTCCGATCCACGGCGGACCCATCGTTCGCGTGGGCGATCGCATGACGGTCTTCAGCCCGGAACTCACCAACGAGATCTCCACCCTGATGACCGCTCATGCCGCGACGGACCCGAAGTTCAAGTGGCAACGAAAGCTGATGGCGGGAGGTGCCTGCGAGGCCACGGCCTTCTCCGCCTTCGGATTCCAGTCGACCTGCCTCTGCCTGCCCCTGGGCAACTACCACAACATGCGGCGGATCGATGAGGTGGTGGCGGGCGAACGCCCGGCCAGGGTGGGGCCGGAAATGATCGGCATCGACGACTATCACGGCCTGATCGAGATGCTTGAAGTGGTCGCCGGCGGGCTCGATGACTCTCCGGGAAAGGCCGAGGTCTCCCCGCTCCCCGAGCGGCTTCGGAAGCTCCGGGAGAAACATCAATTCGTCCTGAACGGTCCCGCCTCCTAGCTCACGCCCCTCCCCTTCGACACTCGATTTCCTGATCCGGGAGTCGCCAGGCCGAGGTCAAGTCCGAGCCTCCGGTATCCTTCCGGCGATGAACGTGAACCAGCAGACGATGGCCGATCCGCTCGGCCGGATCGAGGCCGCGGTGGCCACCACCGTGCAACGAGTCGGTGGCGAAGTCGCCTCCGGCATCAACGCCGCCCTCAAGCCCAGCGCCAAACCCGAATTCGGCGACTTCCAACTCAACGCGGCGATGCCCCTGGGGAAGAAACTCGGACGAAATCCGCGGGAGGTGGCGAGCGAGCTGGCTCAAACGTTGTTCTCCGAAGAGATCGGCGTGACCGATCTCATAGAGGAGCCCGAAATCGCGGGCCCCGGATTCCTGAACCTCCGCCTGCGTCCGGAAGCTCTGGCCGCCGCCCTCGCCGGGATGGATGACGAAGCCCTCGGCGTCCACACCGAGACTCGACCGCATGCGGTCACGATCGACGTCTGCGGCGTGAACGTGGCCAAACAGATGCACGTCGGACACCTCCGATCGACGGTCATCGGCGATACCGTCGCCCGCCTCTTCGAACGACTCGGACGCACCGTCCACCGCCAGAATCACCTCGGCGACTGGGGCCTCCCCATCGCCATGACCCTGCACTCCCTGATCTCCCGCGGAACCGATCTGGACGCCCTCGACCTCGACGCCCTGAACACGGCCTACCGCGAGGCCCAACTTGAAGCACGCGGTGACGCCCGCGGGCTCGCCGCGGCGAAGGAACGCCACTGCGGTCCCCATCGAGTGGCCGAGCTGGAGACCCAGGAGGCTTCCGCAAAGGATTCTCAGGCCGCGGCCCGCGAGGCTCTGGTCCGCCTGCAGTCTGGTGATCCGGCGATGGTCGCGGCCTGGAAGCGACTGATCGAAGTGACGATGGTCGAGGTCTACCGAGCCACTTCACTGCTCAACACCCGGATCACGCCGGAGTCCGAGCGTGGCGAGTCAAGCTTCCGGAAGGAGCTCGCAGGTGTGGTCGATGACTTCGTCGAGAAGGGCCTTGCGGTCGAAGACGACGGCGCCCTGGTGGTTCGATTCGACGACCGGGAACGTCCGATGCTGGTTCGAAAGCGGGACGGCGGCTTCCTCTACGCGACCACGGATCTCGCGGCCTTGCGGTATCGCGTTCAGGATCTCGACAGTGATGAGGTGATCTACGTCGTCGATGCCCGTCAGCGGGACCACTTCAAGGACGTCTTCGACGCGTGTCGGCAGATCGGCTGGGCCACGCTGCCCGACGGCGTGGAATCAAAGCTCGTGCACCTGGGTTTCGGCACGGTGCTCGGTCCCGACAAGAAGCCTCTGAAAACGCGGAGCGGCGCCAACTTCAAGCTCATGGATCTGCTGGAAGCCGCGGTGAATCGCGGCGTGGACGCGGTTCAAGCCCGGGCCGACGATCCGAAGGCTCCAACCCACGGCCTGCCGGCTTCGGAGCTAGAAGCCATCGGACGGTCGGTGGGTATCGCGGCCATCAAGTACGCCGACCTCTCCGCGGATACCGGCCGGGACTACGTCTTCGACCTCGACCGCATGGTGGCGTTCGAAGGTGATACCGGGCCGTACCTGCTGTATGCACACGCGCGTCTCAGTTCCATGATCGAGAAGGCCGGTGATGCGTTCGACCCCGCGGCCCCCCTGCTCGTGGTGACCCCCGAAGAACGCAAACTCGTCCTGCTGCTTCTCCGATACGGCGCTGCGATCCAGGATGCGACCACCGCGCTGGAACCCAGCCGTCTCTGCCGGTACCTCTACGCGCTCGCCACCGAGTTCAGCACGTTCTACGGCGCCTGTCCGGTACTCAAGGTGGAGGATCCGACGGTTCGAGGATCCCGGCTTCGACTTGTGGGTCTCACCCGCCGGGTTCTTGCCGACGGCCTCGACTGCCTCGGTATGGAAGCCCCCTCCCGCATGTGACCAAGAACCGCCCCGCGGAGCCCGATCCAGATGCGCACGATTCCCGATCATCCAAACCTTCGCACCCATGAACATCCCCTGATCGGACACAAGATCAGGATCCTCCGTGACGTGGAGACCAGTCCTCAGACGTTTCGTCGGGTTCTGGGTGAGATCGCGGGACTGATGACGTATGAGGCGGTCCGGGACCTGCCGACATCAACCTGCACGGTCCGCACCCCGATCGCGGAATGCGAGGCGATTCGTCTGGCCGCCCCCATCACCATCGTCCCCATCCTTCGGGCCGGACTGGGCATGACCGACGGCATTCTTTCCCTCGTTCCCGAAGCCCGGGTCGGGCACATCGGAGTGCAGCGGGACGAGTCGACCAAGCGGCCGGTCGAGTACTACGAAAAACTGCCGCCTGACGTGGCCAACGGACCGGTGCTGGTGGTGGATCCGATGCTCGCCACCGGCGGCAGCGGCGCCCATGCGGTGAGGTACCTCAAGGACCAGGGTTGCCGACAGATCCGGTTCCTCTGTCTGGTCGCCGCACCCGAAGGAGTTCAGCACATGTACGAGACCCACCCCGAAGTGGTGGTCCATGCAGCGGTGCTGGATGAGCGACTCGATGAACGCGCCTACATCGTCCCGGGCCTCGGCGACGCGGGTGATCGAATCTTCGGGACCCTCTGATCCCGCTCCCGCGGCGGATTGCTGGCGCCAGCGGCTCCTTTCAGCGATGATTCGAACATGGCCGAAAAGAAGAACACCGATTTCAAACGACCCGGAGGCTACGCAACCCCACGCGGTGCGATGCAGGTTCAGGCGGAAGCCGCCCGGGCCTTGCAGGAAGCCGACATCCGTCTCCTCGGAGATCAGGTCGCCGGCCATGCGCCCGCCGAGACGGCGGTGAAGCCGACCTTTCAGTCCGATGGCCCCGACACTCGCCTCTACGTCGGTGACTGTCGAGACGTTCTTCCCAATCTTCCCGATCGGGGCAAGGTCGACCTCGTCTTCGCCGACCCGCCATTCAACTGGGACGTGCCCTACGACGAGTGGGCCGACGGGATGCCGCGGGCCGAGTTCGAAAGATTCACCTACGACTGGATCGACGCCTGCGTCGACTGCCTTTCAGATGACGGCTCCATCTGGATCAACATTCCCGATGACACCGCGGCGGAGATCGTCATGCATCTCAAGCGTCGCGGCCTGAGCATGATCAACTGGTGCGTCTGGCATTTTCGATTCGGTCAGCACCGGGACAGTTCCTTCATCATGAGCAAGGTTCACGCCTTGTACTTCGCGAAGGATCCGACGAGTCGAAAATGGAATCCCGATGCGATCCTCGAGCAGTCGGATCGAGCCGCGATCTACAACGATCCCCGGACGCAGGCCAAATCCAGCCATGCCGGCATGCGAGTGCCGATGGACGTCTGGTACGGGCCGTACTGGGGTCGGGTGCAGGGCAACAACAAGGAACGTCGCCATCGCCATCACAACCAGATTCCCGAGGTCTATCTCGAGCGGGTGATTCTGGCCTGCTCCAACGAAGGCGATCTGGTTCTCGATCCGTTCTGCGGGAGTGGGACCACTTCGACCGTCGCCCGTGCCTGGAACCGTCGTTCCATCACCACGGAATACGGCGCCGGAAACGCGGAAAGCGCCTGGGAGCGGATCAACGAGGTCGGGATGATCCGCAAAGGTCAGTCGACCGGAGGCTCGAGTGCGATCGCACCCGTGCGGGGCGGAAAGAAATCTCGGTCCTGAGCCGTCCGACGATCAGTCGCCCTTCGGTGTCCACGGAACGTCGGCCACGCCTGCCGCATGATTCGCGGCTCGACTCATGGCAAAGAGCAGATCGCTCAGGCGGTTGATCCACTGGATCGCTTGCGGCGTGACCGGCTCGCCATGACCCAGATGAACCATGAATCGCTCCGCCCGACGACACGTCGTCCGGGCGAGATGAAGCCGGGCCGCGGTTTCGGTTCCTCCCGGCATGACGAACAACCGGATCTCCGGTGCGGCGGCGCTGTATTTGTCGATGAGCGTCTCGAGAATCGCGACATCCTCATCGGTGAAGCGTCCGACCTTGTCGCTGTTCTTCGCGCCCTCCGGCGTCGCGAGATCCGCGCCGAGATCGAAACATCGTGACTGCAGTTCCAGCAGGTCGATCCGCAGGTCACTCGCAAATTCGTCTTCGCCCTCGATGCCTGAAATCGCCAGACCAAGGCAGGCATTCAACTCGTCCACGGTTCCGTAGGCTTCGATGCGCGGGTGGTCCTTGCCGACCCGGTCACCTGAAAAAAGGCCGGTCTTGCCATCGTCGCCGGATCGGGTGTAAAGCTTCATGCGAGTCGAATCACCAATAGGAGGATTTCAGGAATGGACGACGCCGCGGAGGCGTCACGTTTCAAATCAGCGTGAGGGCGGTGGAACGGACTTCGCGAGTCCGTCCCGGGCGGATTCCGGCAAACCATCGTCATCGGGGCGAAGAACCAGGTCAGGCTCGACCAAACGCCCACCATCGTTGCCTCGGATCGCGATCAGGAAGCCCGGTCGGAACCCACCGGATGCAACCTGCCCATCGGCATCCATCACGATCATGCCGACCTGGTGATGCGGGCGCAGGTCACCGACCTTTTCGACCCGCTGCAGCGTCTCCACCACCGCGTCGCGAGGCGTACCTCCTCGCCGGAGGGTCTCGACCGCCACCGCGCCAGCACAGATACCGGAGATGAGTTCGCCCGTGCCAGTGGCGATCGCCTGCCCGACGCCGGGATCGACGAACAATCCATGTCCGGCGATCGGTGAGTCACCGACTCGGCCGGGAACCTTGAAAGGAAGGCCACTGGTCGAGCAAGCCGCCCCGAGCCGGCCCGTCCCATCACGAGCAAGGACGCCGATGGTGTCATGCCCGGCAGGGGCAGCCCCCTCTCGGCCACCGGAATGAGGGCGGAACAATCGTCCACCAGCTTCAGTCCCGAGCCCGGGATCGACCGGACGAAGGCCACGTTCCGCACTTCCAGCATCAGCGGCGGGTCGAGCGTTCCAAGCCTGCCATGCTTCTCGGGCCTCGGCTGCCAGAAGGTCCGATGATTCAAGTCCATGTCGGTCGGCGAAATCATCCGCATCCTCGCCGCACAGGAGACGGTGTTCGGTCCGCTCCATCACCAGCCGCGCCACATCGACTGGATGCAGATGGCGGCGGAGGCCACAGACCCCGCCAAACCGAGCCGGAGACAGCATCAACGCACCGTCAAGGGAAACTCGGCCCGACGCGTCCGGTAATCCGCCGAAACCGACGCTGTCGACAAGCGGATCCATATCTGCGTGCCGACAGGCCTGAGCAAGGGCCTCGATCAGCGTTGCATCCGTCTGGTCCTTCGCCATCCATGAAATCCATGCGGACTCGATGGCGGCCAACGAGAATGACCAGGTCGCCACGATGGCTGGGCTGGGTGGAGGCGGGATCATGGAGAGGAGACGATAACACCGGTCCAGATCGCACCAAGCCTCTGCTTTGATGCCCGACACGACAAAATCGAGGATCCGTGGAACCGAACCATCGTTTCAGACGAAACTACAGGGTCGGATCCCACTTCTTTGGTCCCATGATCCGACGGGGACGTCCGTTTCCGGTCAGCCACAAACGCTGCCGCACGAAACGAATGTCTTCGGGACGCGTCCTCCCTCGGGAAGACAACGGTTCGGTTTCCCCGAAAGGGAGATCGACGACCAACCTCGGTTTTTGTTCGACGAGATCACGGCCGAAATCCGTGCTCGCCGAAGCTACCATCGCCCACCCGTGAAACGGATGTGCGACCCGACCAGAGTCGGGAACTCTCTTTTTGCGATTCGCGACCCATTCCATGAGTCCGCAATCGCAGCTGCTTTGCTTTTGGGACCTCCGTCCCCGAGCCCTTCTGGAGTCAAGTGAATGCGTCAAGACACGAACCCAACGAAGCGAACAGGCTTCACGATCGTCGAACTGCTGGTGGTTGTTTCGATCATCGCCCTGCTCATCGCGATCCTCCTCCCCGCC
>CAJWFU010000024.1:0-11947 GCA_913031315.1 uncultured Phycisphaerae bacterium
CAACTGGGCCAGCTCCTCCCCCCGATCCAGGACGAGTTGGCGACCGCCTCCGCCGAATTCTGGATCAACGGCGGGCTGGTCCTCATGGATCGGATCGTTCTCGAAGCGGAGACCATCACCCTGGAAGGCATGGGCGAACTTCGCCTCGCGGACTGGCAATGGTCACTCCGACTCCAGCCTGAAGGACGCGTGCCCGGCTGGAGCGAACTGGTTTCCGCGATCTCCGGAACCTTCGCCGCGATCGACGTGGGCGGCACACCGGCGGAGCCCATCCTGGAAGTCGTACCGCTCCCGCTCGCGGTCCCCCTTGCGGAACTGAAAGATGTTCCTATCGAATCACCCGCCCCATCACCATCATTTCAAGCCCCCCCTGGATCGTGACCCGTGACCGACGAAGCTTCAAATTCAGATCAGACTGAACGATCCCGACGGGACGCCGGCATTCGCCGACTCGCAGAAGGATATTCCGGCGTCGACGAACCCAGAAAGCTCGGCTTCATCGAAACGATGATCGCCACCGCGCTCCGTCTGGGACGTGACGGCGCAGACACCGGTGAACTCAAGCTGGTCGCATCCGCGGTGAAGGAACTCCGCTACGCCTACCGAGTCTTCCGACCGTGGAAGAATCACTCGAAGATCTCGATCTTCGGTTCCGCCCGCACCCCGGAGGACCACCCCGACTACGCCGCGGCGCGGGAATTCGGTCGCCTGATGGGGGAAGCAGGCTGGATGTCGATCACCGGAGCCGGCGACGGCATCATGAAGGCCGGCCACGAGGGACCGGGGCAGGAACGAAGCTTCGGACTCCGGATCCGGCTGCCCTTTGAAACCACGGCCAACGAAGTCATCGCTCAGGATCCGAAGCTCATCAACTTCCGCTACTTCTTCACGCGAAAAGTGATGTTCGTGACTCACTCCCGCGCCATTGCCGCCCTTCCCGGAGGCTTCGGCACGATGGACGAACTCTTCGAGGCACTCACCCTCATTCAGACGGGGAAATCGCACCCCATGCCGGTGATCCTGCTCGAAGGCGAAGGCGGAACCTACTGGCCCCGATGGCTCGCCTTCGTGCGTGAAGAATTGCTCGACAACGGCTGGGTCAGCGGCAACGACCTCTCCCTGGTGGAGATCGCGAGCGATCCGGCCGACGCCCGAGACCGCGTGCTCCGGTTCTATCGCAACTATCAGTCGAGTCGATACGTCGGCGATCAATTCGTCATCCGCCTGCGAAGAGCACCGGATGCCCAGACCGTGGCCGAGCTCGAAGAGACCTTCGGCGCCCTGACGACCGATGGGCGATTCATCGTCAGCGAAGCGCTGCCCGGCGAAACCATCGATCTCCACCTCCCACGATTGCATTACCGATCGAGACGGCGGGACTTCGCCGGTGTCCGTCGACTCATCGATCGACTGAACGACATCGAAGTCCTGGACACCGATCCGACCGGCACCGTGGAAACCGAAGTTTGACGACCGGGTTTGGAATCATCACCCGGCTGGGAATCACGCTGCTCATGTCGGCCCTGGGCTGCCAGATTCCGGAAACCGGTGCCGAAACCGGCATCGATTCCGGTCCGATCGCTCGAGCCCCGGAGCCCCGACCGGGTGTGGTGGTCGAACGGCTTCGCATTCGACGCGACCCGGAGACGCTGGACGCGATTCTTGCGGGGCTGCCGAACGCCGCCCCGGCCCCCCTCGGCGCGAATGATCTGCGAAGCGACGGTTTCCTGACGATGATCATCGACGAGACGACCCTCGCCGGATTGGAACGTGGCCTCGGCAAGGACATCTTCGTCGGGCGCATCTGGCATGGAGAAGCCACGGGATGGCGATCCGCCGGAAGTCGGCGTCTCCCCCGGGGGAGCGCCATGCTGATCGATGGACATACTCGTCGCATCGATGACCGGATCCTCACCCTCGCTCTTCGCGGGTGGTCACTGCCCACGGTGGACGGCGCGGGGATCCATGTCGAACTGGTTCCTTACGTCGCGGACAATTCGGTCGCCTCCCTCGCCGCACCGAAACGCCAGGGCGAATTGCGGGGAATCCCCCTGGCCTCGATGCTGTCCTGCACCCTCCAGGCCGACGAGGTCCTGCTGATCGCCTCTGCCCGGGAACTGGAGGTCTCGCCGGAGACCGAGGATGAATCGGAGTCATCGCCGGCCTCCTCCGGCAACGGCCTTTTCGCCGGCCCGGTGCTACCGCTTCCACCCACCCCCGCCGGCTGGCTGATCGACGATCCCATTTCCGGCGAACGCGGGCTCCTGCTGATCCGGGGTCGCCCGAATCCCGGGCTGATCCCCCCACCTTGACCCGCACGCCATCAAGACCTGCGTTCCTCGCTATCCTCGACACCAATGCAGAAGCCATTACCGATGGATAAAGAAAACCTCAAATCCCGACGACATGCGGTTCGGGATCAACTCCGGCAACGGACCATCGGCCCGATCTCGGTGGTTCCCACCATGCTCACCCTCGCCAACCTGATCTGTGGCTTCGCCGCAATCCACTACGCGACCAGACCCTTCGGTGAGACGGCGGTCTTCGGCTGGACGACGATCACCGTGGGTGGGACCCTCATCTTCCTCGGCATGTTCTTCGACGCCATCGACGGGTCGGTCGCCAGACTCACCCGGTCCACCTCCGACCTCGGGGCTCAACTCGATTCCTTGTCCGACATCGTCACCTTCGGCGTGGCCCCCCCGTTCCTGATGCTCGGACTGGTCAACCACTACTACCGGTCCGGCGGCTCCGCCCTGGAAATCGTCGGACCCGGTGTCGACAACGTCTACGGCAAGGCGGTCTGGGCGATCGCCGCCCTCTACGTCTGCGGTGCCGGGCTTCGGTTGGCGAGATTCAATGTTGAAACCGACTCGCACGAGGAGGAGGATCACCGCAACTTCCAGGGGCTCCCGACTCCGGGGGCCGCCGGGGCCGTGGCCAGCCTCATCGTCCTTCAGCAGCACCTGCTTCACACGTCCGAGATCGTCGACGGCTCGCTCACCTTCGCCCGAGTCGCAGCCCTGACCATTCCGGTCATCGCCCTGCTCTGCGGCATCGGCATGGTCTCGAACCTCCGATATCCACACATCGTGAATCGCTACCTCCGAGGGGGAAGAGATTTCGCCTCCCTGGTTCGAATCGCGCTACCGTTCATGGCCGCGGTCTGGTTCTTCCAGGAGACCCTTGCCGCAGGATGCACCTTGTACGCGCTCTCCGGCCCTCTTCGCGGTGTCTTCGGTAGAAACCGCGAATCCAAGCCGATCAAGAATTTGGAGGAACAGTCGTGAGCACCATCGATGCCGCCTCGGAGACTTCCGGCCGCTTCGGGGCCTATGGAGGCCGATACGTTCCCGAGACGCTCGTGGGGGCGCTGGATGAACTCCAATCGGCCTGGGACACCGCCCGTCGTGACCCGACCTACACGGCGGAGATCCAGGCCTGCCTCCGAGACTTCGTCGGGCGGCCCACCGCGTTCACCGAAGCACCACGCCTCGCTGAACTCGCGGGTGGCGGCCGCATCTGGTTGAAGCGCGAGGATCTCGCCCATACCGGTGCTCACAAGATCAACAACACCATCGGCCAGGTCATTCTGGCGAAGCGAATGGGCAAGACCAGGATCATCGCGGAAACCGGGGCCGGCCAGCACGGCGTGGCCACTGCCACCGCCTGCGCTCGTTTCGGTCTCGCCTGCGAGGTGTACATGGGGGCCGAGGATGCTCGACGGCAGGCCCTGAACGTCTTTCGCATGAGGCTCATGGGGGCCACGGTCCACGAGGTCGATTCCGGCAGCCGCACCTTGAAGGATGCCACCAACGAGGCCATGCGCGACTGGATGGGGTCGGTGGGGGAAACCCACTACATCCTCGGATCCGTGGTGGGCCCCCACCCGTTCCCCACCATCGTTCGAGAGCTGCAATCGGTGATCGGAATCGAATGTCGGGCGCAGTGCCTGGAAACGATCGGCTCCCTTCCGAACATGGTGGTGGCCTGCGTGGGCGGCGGATCCAACGCCGCGGGAATCTTCGCTCCATTCGTCCTCGATCCGGAGGTGCGGCTGGTCGGCGTGGAGGCAGGCGGCCGAGGAGAGACCCCCGGCGGTCACGCGGCTCCGTTGTCCTTCGGTTCGCCCGGGGTGCTTCACGGTTCCTTGAGTTACGTGCTCCAGGATGACGAAGGGCAGACGTCGCCGGTTCATTCCTGTTCCGCCGGCCTGGACTATCCGGGAGTCGGTCCCGAACATGCTCACTGGAAGGACTCGGGCCGCGTCACCTACGAGACCATCGACGATCGCGAAGCACTCGAGGCGTTCCAGACACTCTCGAAGCTCGAAGGAATCATCCCCGCCCTGGAGACCGCCCACGCGATCGCCGCCGCGATCAAACTGGCCAGCAGACTTTCGGCCGACGAACACCTGGTCCTCAACTGCTCCGGCCGTGGAGACAAGGATGTGCAGGAGGCCATGCGTCTTCTCGATTCCTGATCATGGACGAAACCATGAAAATCTGGTGCCGTCAGGCGATTCGTTCACGAGTGGACGACACGAGACCCGACCCACGGACCGAGGCGTTCAGGCACGAGGTCGACGCCCGGATCGACACCGAAGAGTCCCCGCAACTGCCGATGGAACTTCGACGTCGGATCGAATCCCTCGGTCAAGATAGGTTCAACTCCGTTTTCGATGCTCGAAGACCGGGCGTCGGACTCGCCCGGCGGCTGGCTCGCATCGCCCTCGGCGTCAAACCTCATGCCGGTCGGCCCCAGCCCGAGGTGAAGAGCACACGGGTTCTCCATGCGATCGCCGATCTCCAGATCGGCGGGGCCCAACAGCTCGTGTTCGATCTCATGAATTCCGCCTCCGGCGGCTCCAGTCATCACGTGATCGCTCGAAACGTCGGCGTGCGATTCAATCCGTCGGTGCCGTATTCTGAAATCCGTGGTGACGCGGAGCGAGTGCGACGAGCCTTCGACCGATTCAGACCCGAACTGGTGCATGTCTGCCACTACCACGCCGGCCTGCCCACCCGAGCCTGGTACCAGAAGGTCTTCGAAATCGCCCTCGAACGAGACCTGCCGATCGTCCAGTCCCACTGCGTGATCGGAGATCCCTGGCTGGGCAGCGACCGACAGCACCTTGTCTTCTGCTCGGATTGGAGTCGCGGCTGCTCCCGGGTCCCGGGGATCCCCGATTCCGTGATCTCTCCGGGCTCACCGTTCGAGCGATTCAGGGCGCCACGCCGGACTCTCGGACCGAAACCTCTGATCGGCCTGGTCTATCGACTGGCCGGAGACAAGATCGACGGTTCGGTGCTGCCGTTGCTCACGAACATGCTGCGTCGCGTCCCTCAAGCGCACCTTCAGGTGGTCGGCGATGGACCGATCCGCCCGGCACTGAGCCGCGGCCTGGAGGACGCGGGATTGGCATCACGGGTGACGTGGACGGGGTTCGTCGCATTCAAACGACTCCCCGAAATCCATCGCGGCTTCGATCTCGCGATCAGCCCGGTGCTTGGAGACACGTTCGGATCGGGTGCGGTTCATTCGATCATTTCAGGCACCCCGGTGATCGGCTACGGCGTGGCTGCGATTCCTTCGATTCTTCGTCGCAAGGAAGCGATCGTCACCCCGGGCGACACGGAGGAATACGTCGAGAAGATCGCCGCGGTGCTGCTCGACGACCACCTTCATGCCAGCATTCACGAGACCCAGCGGCTTCACGCCGAAGAGAACTTCCGGGTCGAGCACATGAACCAGCGATACCACGATCTGTTCGATCGAGTCGCGAAGGAATCCGCGACTGCGGACTCAACGTGACCCGGGCGATCCGGACTCGACCGGGCGAACGTCGATCACCAACGGATAATGATCCGCCGCGTAACCGGCCGGAGGCTCGTCCTTCCGCCAGTCGTAGGCGTCTCCCGGATGCATGGTGCCGACGACCTGGAACGTCCCATCCACGATCTCGGCATCGAGGTTGGGGTGAATCATCATGTAGTCGATCGCTCGATCGGACTCGTGGGTCCGAAAAAGCGCTCGACTGTCGCCACTCTTCATCCAGCGATGGTCGTAGGCGTTCACGAAGCCGGCGTCCTTGTAGACCTTGACCGAACGATCCCCGGGATTCGCGTTGAAGTCACCGAGGACCATGATGTTGGCATCCGGTTCCGCCTGGAGCCGCTGCCCGAGAAGATCCACCAGTTGCAGCGCCTCGCTCTCACGCTGCCGACGATGTCTTCCCGACTTGTGGTGGACCACCACCACCGTGAATTCATAGGCCTCACGATCCTTCGTTGCAGGAACTTCCACGTCGACCATCAACGGACTACGTTGAAACCTGGATGGAATCTCTCCGTCTTCCGTCCAGCCCTCACCGGTCTTCCTCGCCTCCATGTCCGCGAGCCCCTCCTCCGGCCAGACGGTCACCGCGGTGACCGGAAACCGACTCAGAACGCTCTGTTCCACGCCGCGGTAGTAACCGACGTCGCGGCTCACGAGGTGATCGTATCCCTGGTCGGCGAGAAACTCGTCTCGGAACCATCGAAGCGCTTCTTCGCCCTCGATTTCCTGAAGACAGAGAACATCGGCATCGACGGCTCGAATGGCTTTGGCGATGGCTTCACATCGTTCACGCGGCGTGGCCATGGCAAGGTCGTCGTACTTCCCCTGCAATTCCGGATCATCGAAGGGATCGAAGAGGTTGAGCACGTTGTACGAGCAGACCCGGATGGTGTCCTTCGGCCTGGCGATCGGCTCGACCCGACCGAATCGGTGGCCCGGCCCATCCGCCGCGACCTTTTCCGCTTTCTTCGTCCCGGGGGTCTGGGACTGCCCGTAGACGGCCCCCCCGCCGGCCAGAACACAACAGGTACTCAGAATTGCAACGATTCGTGAAGGAAGAATGCTCATGCTTCGGACGATAGCAGTTCACGCCTCCGCCCTTCCTGATCTCCTTCCATCCTGCGGAACTCCAGCGAGGGCGAATGGTCTCGAATTCCGATCGAGGGACGTGACTGCGGCCCCTCGATCCCCGGAAGTCACATAACCGGAGATACGTGGAGGATCCGAATTTTTCCGACTGACGCGTATCAAAACGAGATAGATTGAAAACTCCCTCCGCTGCCGGATTCGGGACCACCAGCCACGAGACCGCGGGATTTCCCTCATGCAGTTCGATACGTCCAGAATTCTGGTGGTGGAACCCAAGTGGACGGGGCATTATTCCATGTACGCCGCGTCGGTCGCCGACGCCCTCGGAATGCTGAACACGTCCGTGACTCTGTCACTGCCCGACGAGTCCTGCGGCGAGCCGGGCTACATGGCCGGCCTGGCGGCTGCCTCGACTTCCGATCGCGTCGAAGTTCGCCGGAGTCTCCCGAACCTGCCCGGCGGCTACAGCCATCTCACCGAAGCCGGCGGCCGCTTGGAATGGTCGCTCATGGCGGAGGAAATCGCGAGGGTCAAACCAGACGTGATCGTGCTGCCGTCGGCCGATGCCCTTGCGTGTGTCCCCCGCCGGCTTCTTCCACGTGAAATCATCGCTCCCAACACCGTGGGCTGCGTGCACAACGCACGATTCGGTTACGGACGACGAGGCCTCAAGTTTCTTCTCCGACGCGAGTGGATGCGACGACGATGGCGGCAGAGCGGAATTCATCTGGGCTCCATGGACCCCGTCGCCATCACCAACCGGGGGGCATTGCCGCTCCAACTACTCCCCCACCCTCTCTCGAAACGATCAACATCGCCGGCCCGCTCCGACTTGCTCCCGTTGACCAAGGAATTCGAAGCCCGGCGAGTGGTACTCGCGATCGGAGAACATGGGACCCGCAAGGGGACGGATCGCATGATCTTCGCCTGGCCGGATCCAGCCCCGGAGAACGCGGTCCTCGTCATCGCCGGTAGAAGAGGAGCCGAGGTCGACGCCGCATTGGCATCTCGAAGCCGGGACCTCGAGTCCGGGAGAATCATCAGCATCGACCGGACCCTGTCGACCGACGAATTCGACGATCTTCTGGAACGCGCCGACGTCGCCACCACCGTCTATCCCCAGCATGTGGGAATCTCCGGCGTCGTCGCCGAAGCGGCTCTCCAGAAGACCGCGGTCCTCGCCTCCGAAGAAGGTGGCATCGGCCAGATCGTCAAGCAACATGGGCTGGGTCGAGTCATCCCGAGCAACGATGACCAGGTCCTGGCTGCGGCACTTGCAGATGTCGCCGCCGAGGATCCCCCGACGAATCCAGTCTTGCGAGACGCGTTCGTCGAGTCCGGGTCAAGATCGTCGGTTGGAGAGGCCTGGAGGCGACTGATTTCCGAAGCCGGCCGCGATTGAACACGGATCTCGGCCCTGAATCAGATCAGTTCTTCCATGAGCGTGCGAACCGACGCCCCCCAGGACGGCCAGTTCAGAACGCTTTCATATCGTTTGAACGCTTCACTGGAGAATGATCGATAGCGATCTTCCCGTTCGACCATCCCTTCGATGGCATCGACCCAGCCATCACAAGGCATCGTCGCCGGGAGCACCCGCCCGGTCAGGCGATCGAGGATCACCGTCGACAGGCCGCCGACATCGGAAACGACCGCGGGTCTGGCGTACGCGGCACTCTCGATCGGAGAGATTCCGTACATCTCGGCCAGACTCGGGAGGAGTGCGATGTGGCATTTTTCGAGAAGGAATCGATGCTTCGCCGCATCCTCTTGATTCCCGAGTTGAAGTCGCCCGGCCCAGGCGACGAACTCGGATTCGCATTCGGGACGATGAGGCCCGATGTAGTGGAGCGTGGCCGTCCAACCGCGGAGCCGCAACCCGGCTGCGATCTCCACACAGAGCCTCAGCTGCTTTCGCTCCGGGTCCGCCGCGACCAGCAGAAGATCCAATGATTCAGGCCGCGGTGGCTCGGCCGGCACCACGACCTCCTCGCCCGAGGGCAAGGAGACATTGGCCCCCAGAGGCACCACTGACACCTTGGCCGGATCGGCCTGGTGGTCCTCGATCGCGGACTGGACTGAAGATCGGCTTGCGAGGGCGACACGATCCGCGCGTGCGATCGCCTGGTTCTCGAAATCATGCATCGCCGCCTTCCAGCTCCGACCACGCCGACGGTACACGTCGTAGGCGTTCACCAGAAGCGAGGCGGTCGCATCCGAGGCATAGACGATCGGTTTGGAGGTCTCCATGAAGCCGAGCGGCCGACTCATGCAAGGGCCGAAGACGACATCCGGACAGGTTCGTCGCACGGCCTGATCTGCGAGCCGGGCGCAGGCCCGGGCATGAATTCCAAGCCGTCGGCTGACGCGTCCGCCTGCCAACCGTTCCAGGCAGAACCGGTGAAGGTCACGGCCACTGCGAAGAACCTTGGAGCCTCTGGAGGATGTTCTGCCCGCTTGAAGACGGGAGCCCAGATTCAACGGACCGATGTCGCCAAGGACCACGTCGCAGCCGGCCTCCTCGAGACCCCGCCTCATTCCGAAGGGCATACCAGACAGTGCGGACTTGTCATGCAAGTCCGCCCAAGCCAGAACAAGTACTCGCGGTCCGGGTGTGCTCATGGCGAATCACAAGCAGCATCGGCAAATTTCACCCAGGGATCCACCATTCTCATCGCCTTGAGACGGTCGTTGGCGGTTGCCGCCTGAAGACGTCACGACCGGCCGAAAAATCAGGCGAGGAGTCTCATCGGCTCTTCGATCATGCCCTTCAAGGTCGACAGATACCGAGCAGCCATGGCACCATCGATGACGCGATGATCCAGACTCAGGTTCGCAGCCAGCTCCCAACCCACCGCCAACTGGTGATCACGGACCACTGGCTTCTCGATCGCCGCACCGCAAGCAAGAATTGCGCTGTTGGGGGGGTTGATGATCGCCGTGAAGTCGTCGACTCCGAACATGCCGAGGTTCGAGATGGTGAAGGTGGAATCCGACATTTCGTCGGTGGAGAGCCCCTTCTCGCGGGCCTTCACTGCCAACGCCTTGGTCTCGGCGGAGATCATTCGAAGGCTCTTGAGATTCGCATCACGAATCGTGGCCACCACGAGTCCCCCTCCTCGTTCTTCAGACAGCGATACCGCCACGCCGATGTTCACCCGGCCGTGAACGAGAATTCGATCGCCGGCCCAGCTGGCATTGAACATCGGGTGCTCGGCCATTGCCAGGGCGGAGGCCCGAACCAGGAAGTCGTTCACGCTCAGCTTGACGCCTTCCGCCGCCAGTTTTTCGTTGAGACTGGAACGGAGTTCGAGAATGGCATCCATCGCAAAGCACATCTTCACCTGATAGTGCGGAATGGTCTGCTTGCTCTCGATCAGCCGGCGGGCGATGGTCTGCCGCATCCCGTTGACCGGAACCTCGGTGCTCGCCAGCGCCGCCACCTCGTGAACCACCGGGGTGGTGACGGGACTGATCGTGGTGACCGGAGGAATCGGCATCGGCGTACCGCCGCCAACGGTACCGATCGCCGCATTCTTTTCGGCGATCTCCAGAATATCCCGCTTGATGATCCGCCCGCCGGGGCCACTTCCACCGATCGTGGCCAGATCGATCCCATGTTCCTCGGCAAGACGCCGAGCCACGGGACTCACCTTCGGACGCCGCCCACCAGCCGCAGGAGCCGGCTTGGGAGTGGACGCCGCTGGCGCGGCAGGCGCGGCGGGTGCGGCAGGCACGGCAGGTGCGGCAGGCGCGGCGGGCTCTGGGACGACGGCCGGCGCCGCACCGGCGGCCGGTTCGCAGTTCAAGTTTCCCGGGTCCTCGCCTTCTTCGGCAATGAGTGCGATCGCGGTGCCGACCGGAACCTGGGACCCTTCGTCCACCAGAATTCGGGCGACCACGCCGTCGTCGTAGACCTGCATTTCCATCGTCGCCTTGTCGGTTTCGACGTCCGCGACCACGGCACCGGAGGCGACTTCATCGCCTTCCTTCACGTTCCACTTGATGATGGTGCCCTGTTCCATGGTGTCGGAGAGGCGGGGCATCGTCAGGGTGATGGACATGGTGGGGTCCTGCAGGTGCGCCCGAACGGGCTGCACGGGGTTTGAAACGAGCGGGGATCGGAACGAGAGAGGACGACCGAAGACGAATCAGGCGACGTAGAGCGCACTACGAACGGCCTCGGCGATGCGGCGGGCGTTGGGCAGGAACTCCTGCTCGAGGTTCGCGGCGTACGGAGCCGGCACATCGGCGCTGTGGACCCTCATGACGTGATTGTCGAGGTCGTCGAAACACGCCGCGTGGACCTGGGCCGCCACTTCGGCCCCGGGTGAACCGAAGCTCCATGACTGATCGACCACCACGCACGAGTTGGTCTTCTTGACGCTGGTGACGATCGTGTCGATGTCCAACGGCCGGATCGTCCGCCCGTCGATGACCTCGCAGGAAATGCCTTCCTTCGCGAGCTCCTCGGCCGCTTCCAGACAGAAGTGCACCGGGCGACCGAAACTGATGATCGTCACATCGGTTCCCGGCCGACGCACCACGGCCTTGCCGAACGGGACGTAGTGGTCACCCTCGGGAACGTGCCCCTTCATCGCGAGCAGACGCTCGCTTTCCAGGAAGAACACCGGATCATCATCCTTGATGGCGGTGGCCAGAAGGCCCTTGGCGTCGTCGGGGAAGGCCGGAATCGCCATCTTGAGACCCGGCACGTTCGAGAACATGCCCTCGACGCACCAGGAGTGGGTCGATCCGAGCTGTCCGCCCGCGCCGTCGTTTCCCCGGAAGACGATCGGACATCCGAACTGTCCGCCCGACATGAAGAGCATCTTGGGCGCGTTGTTCAGGATGGGGTCCGCGGCCACGAGACTGAACGACCAGCTCATGAACTCCACGATCGGGCGGAGACCCTGCATCGCGGCCCCGATCGCCATGCCGGCGAAACCGCTTTCGGAGATCGGGGTGTCGATGATCCGACGCGGGCCGAACTCCTCGAGCATGCCGCGGCTGATCTTGT
>CAJWFU010000025.1:0-11761 GCA_913031315.1 uncultured Phycisphaerae bacterium
GCGAGGAGTGGCTGGTACACGTTTCAGTTCGTAAGGCGAGTTCGGACAGGAGGAGGTGCATCATCGCCGCTCTCGGCCGATCGTGCCATGTGCCCGAACTCCTCGAGCAGGATCCGGGGGCTTCCAATGTCGACGCATTGGATTCGGCCGGTCCAGAGACGAGATTCTGAATGGCCCATTCCCGTCTTGGGGGCCACCATGGTGGCGGTGATCGTCGCTCGGATGCAGATTCCCAGGGGATGTCCATGGGTGGGATCGAGGCCGCTGGGGAGGTCGATGGCCACCACCGGCGAGCCCGAATTCGTGATCTTCCGCACCAGGGCCATGGCCCGGCCCGAGATCGGGCGGGCGAGTCCCACTCCGAACAGGGCATCGACCAGGATCGCCCCGGTGAGTTCGGAGGTGATTTCATCGAGGTCGGCAGGCTCGGCGATCGTGTGGATCGTGATCCCGAGGCGTCGAGCGGCCTCGGCGTTGATCCGGGCATCGTCGCTTCGAGGCTCGCCGAGGGAGAGGACCAGGACATCATGTGAATCGTGGAGGAGTCTGGCGACGGCCCATCCATCGCCACCATTTCCTCCGCGACCACAGGCGATCACGATTCGACGAGTCGAGTGTTCGGCGGCGAGTCCCCGGACGATGCCGGCGACCCCGATCGCGGCATGTTCCATGAGTACGATCCCCGGAATCCCGAAACGCTCGATCGCGGCCCGATCGAGTGCGCGGGCGGCCTCCGGGTCGAGAAAAAGTCCGCGGAAGAATTCGTGGTCGGGCGATGGCGTCACGTCCCGAGTCTACGCGGCAGGCCGGACGCGGTCGTAGGATGGCGACGTCATGTTCACGACCACGGCCATTCTCGCATCCATCTTCGGCGGTATCGGATTGGTCACCGGAACCTACTGGTTGCTGGTGGCGGTCCGAATCAGACGACTGGATCGATTTTCTCCCCAGTTGTCCGATGGCCTCGATCTGCCGGCGGCGGCAGGCCGGATCTCGGTGGTGGTTCCGGCGCACAACGAGGAACGGGTGATCAAGCGATTGGTCGAGAGCATTCGGGCGCAGGAGGGTGTGGATCTTGAGCTGGTGGTGGCGCTTGATCGCTGCACGGACCGCACGCTGGCGAGGCTTCGCGAGGCCGCCGGCGACGACTCGAGGGTCCGAGTGGTCGAAATCGACCACTGTCCGGACGACTGGGCGGGGAAGTGCCATGCCGCGGCCTCCGGTGCCGCGGAGGCGACCGGTGATTGGATTCTCTTCACCGACGCCGATGTCGGTTTCGACCCGGGAGTTCTTCGAGCGTCGACGGCGCTGGCCCAGGACCAGGGCGTCGATCTGCTGAGTGCCTGGGCTTCGCTCACCAGCCGCCGATGGTGGGGACTGGTCGTGCAGCCACCAGCGGCGATCACGCTCCTTCGGATGTTTCCTCCGGACCGAGTCAACAACTTCGATCATCCGCGGTCCTTCGCCAACGGGCAGTTCATGCTGTTCCGGAAAGCGACCTACGACCGTATCGGAGGTCATGCCGGCGTGAAGGGTGCCCTCCTCGAGGACCTCGCCTTCGCCAGCCGGGTTCACGAGCACGATGGGCGAATCCTGGTGGCGGTCGCCTGTTCGATGGTGCAGACGGACATGTACGACTCCCTGGACGGCATGCTCGAGGGATGGAGACGAATCTTCATCGAAGCCGCGAAACGAAACATCCCGCGACTCTGGACCAATCTGATCCTCGTGCTCGGGTCGGGTCTCGCGCCGATCGCCTGTTGGGCGGCAGTCATCGCCGGTCTCCTCGTGCTGCGGCTCGAGGGAGCCACGGCGCTCGGGGTCGCCAGCATTCTGGCCGGACTCTTCGGCGTTCTGTCCCAGGGATTCATGCTGGCGAGAATCTTCGCTCGAGCCCGGATGCCTCGGATCGGCGTCACCGGCTGGACGATCGGCTGCCTGCTCATCGTGGGCGCTCTTTTTCGTGGGATCGGTGACCTTCGACATGGTCGGCCGATCCGTTGGGGTGGACGCGAGTACGTTCTTCGCCCCGGACCCCGCTGAACCTGCGACACTGACCGCTCCCTCCACACCCCGCTCCGAGAACGAATCGTGCGCATCCTTCTGACCAACGACGACGGCATCGAAGCCCCCGGCATTCAGGCTCTTCACCGGGCCCTGGACGGCCTGGGAGAGATCACCACCGTCGCCCCCCACACCGTTCAGTCCGCCACCAGCCACGGCGTGACCTTCGACCAGCCACTTTTTCGCCACGAAACCAGGATGCCCGACGGCTCGACCGGCTACTCGGTCGATGGTCGGCCGGCGGATTGCGTCAAAGTCGCCCTTCGGTCGCTCTGGGCGGAGTTGCACGGAGAGGGGACCCGCCCCGACATCACGATCAGCGGCATGAATGCCGGCGCGAACGTGGGGATCAACGTGATCTATTCCGGTACGGTCGCGGCGGCGGTCGAAAGCGCATTCCTCGGGGTGCCATCGATCGCGGTGAGTCTCCACCTTGGTGACCGAAACCGTATTCACTTCGATCGGGCCGCCGAAATCGCCCGCGAAGTGATCGATCGGATTCTGGTTCATCCTCTGGATCCCCACTCGGTCGTCAACCTGAACGTCCCTCGAACCGAATCCCCCGACGCCCCGATGCCTCCGATCGCGATCTGCCCGATGAACACCGCGGCGGCTTCAGACGGGTACGAAAAACGAGAGAGTCCGAGTGGTCGGCCCTACTACTGGCCGGCCGGTAACGGGATGGCGTTCGACCAGACGCACCCGGATGCCGACGTCGAACATCTGATGGCCCGGTCCGTGACCGTCACGCCGATTGAATTCGACCTCACGGATCATCCCCGACTGCAGACCTGGCGCGAACGACTGGCCACCAGCAGCTGATTCGATTCCATCGGGGGTTCCGAGCGGATTTTCGTGGATCGGAACTGCCGACGGGCCGAGAGCCACCGCCGGAGCGAGGAGCCCAGCGTGATCGAGCGTGACGGCCGGCCCGCGAAGGATCAGTCGAGCAACAGGCGAAGTTGAACCAATGCCGTTTCCTGTTGCTTGAGTTCCTTCAGCCGCTTGCCGCTCGCTCGCCATCGATACAGGGCGTCCATGAGGTACTCGTCGAACTTGGCATCACCACTGGACACCTTGAGGATCGCTCTCTTGGGTTTGCCGTCCGACAGGAATTCGAGTTCCACGACCGGAACCGACGTGGGTCTCAGGGTCTTCCAGGTCAGCAGTGGGATGGTGAGCCGACGGGTCTTGATTTCGAGGCCCTGAGCGGCCAGCGGCTTGCCATTCCGCCAGTTCGCGGGAGGCGTGTCGACCATGCTGGTGGCTTCGGCGTCCTGGTCCGAATCATTGCCGGGATCGGGCGTCGGGGGCGCGGGACCCGAGCCGGGCGCATCAGACGGTTCTTCCGCAGGAGCCTCACCGGGTTCCGGACTTGGTGTCGGGCTGGGTTCGTCGTTCGGGGTCGGCTCGGGTGACGGTTCGGGGCCCGGACGTGGCTGCGGCTGATCGGCCGGTTTCTCATCCGGAGTCTTTTCAGGCTTCGCTTCCGACTCGGTCTCGGTGGGCTTCTCCGCCGGCTTTTCCTCGGTTTCCCGGGGGGTGGTTTCTGGATCCGGCTTGGTGGTCGGCGAGTCGCTTGGAGTGGTCTCGTCGGTCGTGGCTTCGGTGGGGGTGTTCGGTTCCGCTTCCGTCGGTGTCTCGGTGGGGCTGGTGCGAGGCTCGTTTCGGATCACCGGATCGATGAGCCGTTCGGGATCTTCGGTAGGAGTCGCGGGGACCGTCGCTGCCGGAGCGCTGGCCGAAGGGCGGGCGGCGCCGGGAAGAGGCGGAGGGCTGGGGGTGGCGGTGGCGGCGGCGGTCGACCCGGTGGGACCGCCGCCACCACCGGCACTCGGAGCGGCGAGCATCGCTGCCTGTTCGACCTCGCTCAACTTCGCCAGATGCTCTTCGTACTCCCGGTAGCCGATCCAGGTCAGCGTCTCAGCTCGACTTTCCTCGATCCCGAGCACTTCCGAGTCGTCGGGCTCCGGCTGGTCCAGATCGGCATCGTGCTCAATGCCGGTTGGAGCCGCGGTTCCGGCGATCGTTCCGATCAGCAGCAACGCCACGCCCGCATGCACGAGAAGCGAGACGAGCAGGGAGATCCCAGGGCGGATCGAAGATGCGCGGTCACGGGTCACTGGGTTCAGGATACGTCGCGCAACCGTGAGATTCAGCGGTCGGGGGCGGAGATCGGTCTGCCGACCATGCGAATGGGGATCTCGGCGAGTCGAAGTTGGTTCCAAAGCTCGAGCAGCACTGGAATCCGATCCTCGGGGCCCATTTCATCCGAGACCGCGAGGTATAGGACGGTGTCGGGATCATCTTCGAGGGACTGACGAAGGGTGGCCACGACGTTTTCGATCTCGATCGGTTGACGATCGAGGAAAAGGCCGCCATCGCCGTCGAGGGAGAGTGTTCTCGCCGGCGGGGGGGCACCGTCGGTCACCGCGGAGCCTGCTTCCAGCGGCTTCAGATCAAGCGGAACCAGCTCGATTCGATCCATCAGAACCATGGCGTAGATGAAGAACGTGAGGAGCAGGAACACCACGTCGATCAGCGGAGTCAGTTCGACTTGGAAGGGGGCCGCCTGTCGTCGCAGCCGTACGCGATGTCCCGACGGCTCGGCATGCGTCGTGGTGGCGGGAACGTCGGCTTTGGCGACATCACTCACGCGTCGTGCCTCAGGGCTCGAGCTGCAATGAAGCGATCGCGGTGGCGAGGTCGTCGTGGAAATCGAAGAGTTTGTCGAGGCCGGTCACCAGAATGACGCCCCAGACCTGATCACCCACGGAACTGATTCGCAACTTCCCGCCACCGGCGGCAAGTCTTTTTCGGAGGCGGAGGAGCTGGGCGATGTTCGACGAGTTGAGGTACTCGCCCTCCGCGAGATTCACCACCACGTCGGGGGTCTCCCGTTCGCCGCGTTCGGCGTCGTCGACGATCGACATGAGACCGCTCATGTCCTCGCTGAACGAAGGCTCTTCGCCGGTTTCGGCGATGACGATTTCCTCGGACCATTCGTTCAGGCTCATTCGGGCTTTCCTTCCGTCTTGTCTTCGGCGGGGGGGGCGTCCGTCCCTTGGCCTTCGACCTTGCCTTCGCCTTCGTCCTCGTCGGGAGGCGTGGTGGCACAATCGATCAGGCTGTCCCCTTCGCGGAGTCGAACCACTCGGACGCCCTGAGTGTTCCGACCCAGCCGGGACACGGCCGAGACACCGGTGCGAACCAGCATTCCGGAAGAGGTCATGAGCATGAGGCCGTCCTCGTCCGTCACTCGACGAATGGTGACCACATCACCGTTGCGGCCCGAGGTCTTGATGTCGATTCGTCCCTTGCCCCCGCGGCTCTGGGGACGGGCCCCTTCCTCGGCCTGGACCAGGTACTCGTCGATGTCAGTTCGCTTGCCGTAGCCGTTCTGGGTGACCGTCAGGAGATCGGTACCGGCTTCGGCTCGAATGAGCCCGACGACCCGGTCCCCCTCGCCGAGGTCGATTCCCTTGACTCCGGCCGCGGCTCGTCCCATCACTCGAGCGTCATTCTCGTTGAATCGGATCGCCATTCCCTTGGCGGTGCCCAGCAGGACGTGGTCGTCACCCCTGGTCCACACCACGCCCATGAGGCGATCGCCTTCATTGAGGTTGAGGGCGATGATGCCGCTGCGATTGACGTTGCGGAAATCCTTCAGGGAGGTTCGCTTCACGCGTCCCTGCTCGGTCGCGAAGACGAGGTAGTCCTCGCTTTTCTCGAAGTCTTCGATCGGCAGGAAGAAGCGGGCGGACTCTCCGTCGCGGAGCCCGATCACGTTGGCGATCGATCGACCCTTGCTCGTTCTGCTGGCTTCGGGGATCTGCCAGACCCTGATCTTGAAGACCCGGCCGGTGTTGGTGAAGCAGAGGAGGTCGGTGTGCGTGCTGGCGGTGAAGAGGTGTTCGACGAAGTCGCCTTCGCGTGTCTCCCCGCCCTTGATGCCGACGCCGCCACGAGCCTGCTCGCGATAGGTATCCACCGGCAGTCGCTTGATCCAGCCCTGGTGGGTGATGGTCACCGCGACCTGGTGCTCCCGGATCAGTTCCTCCATCTCGAAGCCGTCGGCTTCGCTTTCCTCGATGCGGGTGCGTCGGTCGTCCGCGAACTTCTCTCGAATCTCGAGGCAGTCCTCGCGGATCATCGCTCGAACCATGCCGTCGTCGGCGAGGATGGCTTCGTATCCCTCGATCTCTTCATGCAGGACTCGAAGGTCCTCGACCAGCCGCTCGATTTCGAGGCCGGTCAACTGGATGAGTCGAAGGGCTCCGATCGCTTCGGCCTGCACCTTGGTGAGGTTGGCACCGATCTCGCCGTTCTGCTCGGCATTGGCGGCGTCGAGGAGTCGCTGGGGGATCGACGGAGCGTAGGGATGCTCGGGCGGAATGCGGAACCGCCGGACCATCAGCTTCTGAATCGCTTCTTCGCGGGTGCGACTGGAGCGAATGAGCCTGATGACTTCGTCGATGTCGCACACCGCGAACACGAGGCCTTCGAGTTTGTGGGCCTGCTGTCGCGCCTGCCGAAGCAGGTACTCGGTTCGACGTCGGATGACTTCGCGGCGGTGGTCGATCCAATGATCGATCAGCGATCGAAGGTCGAGGGTCCGAGGCTGGTGATTCACCAGGGTGATGTTGATGATCGAGAAGGTCGATTGGAGCGGCGTGTGCTGGTAGAGCTGCCGCTCGACGACGTCGGGGTTCGCACCCTTCTTGAGAACGACCTGGATCCGCGTGCGGGCTTTTCGCCCCGAGTGGTTCTGGACGTCGGAGATGTCGGCGATCTTGCCGGTCTTGGCGGCGTCGACGATCTTCTCGATGAGATTCGATTGCACGACCTGGTACGGGATTTCCTCGATCAGGAGGATGTCCCGGCCCTTCTGCTGGATCTGGGTGACCTTGCCCCGGACCAGAATGCGTCCCCGGCCGGTGGAGTAGGCCTGAGCGATGCCCGCTCGTCCCATGATCGTTCCCCCGGTGGGGAAGTCGGGGCCGGGAACCAGGTCCAGGAGCTCGGTGAAGGTCGTCTCGGGACGGTCCAGCACCGTGATGATCGCATCGCAGATCTCGCCCGCGTTGTGGGGGGGCATGGAACTGGCCATGCCCACCGCGATGCCGCTCGATCCATTGACCAGCAGATTGGGGAACTTCGCCGGCAGGACGGTCGGCTCCATGAGCCGTTCGTCGTAATTGGCCTTGAAGTCGACGGTCTCGCTCTTGATGTCCTCGAGCATCGCGACGGCCGCCGCGGTCATTCGAGCTTCGGTGTACCGCATCGCGGCCGGGGGATCACCCTCGATCGAGCCGAAGTTGCCTTGCTTGTCGATCAGCAGGCAGCGGGTCTTCCAGTCCTGCCCGAGGTTGACGAGGGTGGGATAGATCACCGATTCGCCGTGCGGGTGGTAGTTGCCCGAGGTGTCGCCGGCGATCTTCGCGCACTTGATGTGCTTGCGGCCGGGTGACAGATTGAGGTCGTGCATCGCGACGAGAATTCGACGTTGCGAAGGCTTGAGCCCGTCACGAACGTCGGGCAGGGCCCGGTCCATGATGGTGCTCATCGCGTACGTCAGGTACGAGTCGTGGAGTTCACGCTCGATCTCGAGGTCGACGACATGGCCGATCGCTCCGACGTCCGCGGTGGCGGAACCATCGATGGAATCGGAATCTTCAGGGCCGGGATTCGTAGGCGTTTCGTCGCTCATGCGTGCTGGTCAGACGTCCGGGCGGAGGATCACGAGAGTGCCTGATGACGCACCCCTCGGCGGAGGTTCCGCGATCCCTGAATCGTACCTGAAACCGCCGGTCGGGACCGGTTTGGAGGGTGAACGGGATTTGCTGGCGACCGGTTTGGAGCGACGGGAATCAGGCGGAACTCTCGGGCTCGTCCTCAGGGGCCAGCAGGGCCACGAATTCCAGATTTCCCGGGACCCCTCGTCGCCGGGCCGTCTTTCCCCCGACGAGCGGGGATTTCACCTGCCCCAGAACCCGGGCTCCGAGGCTCGGCATGGTCGCCAGGACTTCCTCGAGGACTCTGGGGGCGTGTTCCTGAGGCAGGAATCCCTTCTCGAGCAAGTTTCGTTCTTCGGCCGGGAGTTCGTAGTGGGGCTTGACGAGGGTTGCGATTCGGCGAGCACCCTTGGGGTCGAGCCATCGCAGAGCGGCTGGCACCGCGAGGCGTTGTGGGGTCCACGCCAGATCGACGACCACCAGATCAACTCCCCGCTCGGGGAGATCGGCGTGCAGGGCGTTGGTTCGCTCGCGGACCTCGACCCGCTCGTCCTGCCGGAGTTTCCAGGCCAGGGCGCCCCGGCCGGTATCGACCGCGATCACCGAAGCCGCCCCTCGTTGAAGCAGGCAGTCCGTGAAGCCGCCCACGTTGCAGCCGAAGTCGGCGCAGCGAAGGCCTGTGACATCGAAGCCGAAGGTCTCCAGACCATGTTCGAGCTTGAGCCCCGCACGGCTGGCGAAGCGTTTCGGGTCGAGGGGGGGATCGGTCATGATGCGGAAGGGGCCGGATCCCGGACGCCGAAGATCGCGATTCCTGCGGCATCCGCGGCGGCGAGCACCTTGGGCTTGTCGGCGAGAATGACTCGGCCGGTCCCGACCGCGATGCAACTGCAACCGGCGGCCGCCGCCTGTTCGATCGTCCTGATCCCGATGGTCGGGACGTCGGTTCGCATGTCGTGATCCGAAGCGGCGGTCTTCAGCAAGGTCCAGCCGCCCCGGGGGCAGAGCTCGCCGGCTCGGGTGATCATTCGATCGGTGCCTTCGACCGCCTCGACGCAGATCACGTCGCGTTGACGGACCGCCAGGGCCTGGCCGATGTGCAGTTCGCTGACCTGGGAGAGCAGGGGCCAGCCGAATTCCACGTCGCCGAGTTCATCCGGGGTCGCGGCTCGGGCACCAAGGTCCCCCTCGGTGGCCAGATGTTCCGGTAGGTAGGTCGTCGAGTCCACGAGGAGGAGTCCGCGTCTGGCCAGATCGTCGGCGAGCGTCCGGAGGAGATTCGCCGAACGTCGGTCGAATCTGAGTTTCCGGTACCAGAGATCGAAGGTGTAGAGATCGGGAAGTTCCCGAAGCATGGCTATTTTGAACCGCTGGCGGTGCATCAGACCCTTGCCGACCCGGCCGATCATCACCGCGTCTTCGCAGCCGAAACGTCGTGCGGCCCTGATCCAGCCTCCGGAACGAAGAAAACCGACCGAACGAAAATCATCGCACGCTTCAGGAAAATCCGGCTCGTGGAAGCCTCTCAGGCCGAGCCCCAGCACTCGACGCCCCGATTGGCGGATGCCTTCGGCGCACAACCTCGGCAATTCACCCTGTCCGGCGATGATCGCGGTGGTCGCCATTCACTCGGACTCCTCGCGGGCGGAAAGCGGCGGAATCAGATCGGCTTGCGACAATTCGTGGCCGGGATCGTCTCCCAGAGCGTCGAGCACGCTCAGGGGCTCGTCCGAGACCGTCAGGAGTTTGCGAATGGCGGGTCGGATGAATCGCTGCTCGATGCCGTGGTCGATCATCGCCACCAGCGGGTCGAAGTAACCGTGGTCGTTGATCACGCCCATCGGCTTGTCGTGCTCGGAAAGCACGCGACCGACCAGGGTCTCGAAGAACTCTTCGTAGGTTCCGAGGCCGCCGGGAAGAACCAGGAAACCATCGCCCTGTTCGACCATGATTCGCTTGCGATCACGCATGGTCTCGACCACCAGCAGTTCCTCGCAGCCGTCGAAGGCCACTTCGAGGTCGGCCAGATGGGTGGTGATGACCCCCAGGACCCGGCCGCCGGCCTCGACGCAGGCGCGGGCGACCTCGCCCATCAGGCCGCTTGATCCGCCACCGTAGACGAGCCGGAGGTTGCGGGATGCGAGTTCTCGACCAACCAGCCTGGCGGTCTCGGCGAACCGAGCATCGATGGCGGGGGAGCTGGAGCAGTAGACGGTGACGGATTCCATAGACGGAAACGGTACCTCGTCGGATCAAAGGAGGCGTTTCTCCGGGATCGCGGGCCGTCCCGATCCCTCGATAGCATGAACCGATGCTTCCATTCGTCCTCCTCATGATCCCGATCGGATTCCTGCTGGCGGCCCCGGTCACCCAGCTTCTCGTGGCCATCGGTCGTCGGACCGGAGCGCTCGACTCCGCCGGGATCGAGGGCCATGAGAAAGCCCTGCGGCCAATTCCGAACATCGGGGGAATCGGGATTTCGGTCGGGGCATTGCTTCCCCTCCTCCTTGGTCTCACCCTGATCACGTTCGGGGGTGATCGGCTCTCCGAACTGCCACTCATCGGAAACGCGACCGAAGCCTTCGGCGATCGGCTGGCTTCGCAACGAACCGTCTGGTGGATGATCGCCCTCGGAGGTGTGGGCATCCACATCCTGGGTCTGGTCGATGATCGCCGCGCGGTCGGGCCTTGGAAGAAGTTGATCTTTCAGCTCGGGCTCGCCTCCGCCGTGGTGGTGGGGGGGGATCTTCGGCTGGTCACGGCGCTCGACGTCTTCGGGCCGGCGGGGGTCGCCACCTCGGCCGTCATCACCGTGGTCTGGATCGTCGCTCTGTGCAATGCGATCAACTTCCTCGACAACATGGATGGGCTTGCGGGAGGCGTGGCGGCGATCGCGGCCGCGGTCTTCCTGGCCGCCACGATCATCAACGGTCAGTGGTTCACGGCGGTCGCTTTCGGACTCTTGTGCGGATCGCTGATGGGATTCCTCGTCCACAACGTTCCGCCCGCCCGGATCTTCATGGGTGACGGAGGATCGCTTCTGGTCGGATGGATGCTGGCGACCCTCACCGTTCGCACCACGTTCGTCGACACGTCCGATTCGGAGTTCGCCCTGGGTTCCGCGTGGTACGGGGTCCTGATGCCGGTCGTGGTTCTGGCGGTTCCCCTCTACGACCTGGTGGCGGTGACCCTCTTGAGAATCAGCCAGGGTCGGAGTCCGTTGGTCGGTGATCAGCAGCACCTTTCGCATCGGCTGGTCTGGCTCGGACTTTCCAAACGTTCGGCGGTGGTCGTGATCTGGGCGTTGACCGCGGCGACCGGTGTCGGGGGAATCGTGCTTGGAAGCGTCGCCCCCTGGCAGGCGGTCATGGTCGGGGCGCAGACCGGAGCCATTCTGCTCGTCCTCGGGCTTCTGGAATCCGGGGCTCGGCGCCGGACCGGTGGAGCTGGAGGCTGATGGGCCACGTCGAGACCACCCGTCCGCCGGCCGAGGAATCCAGGGCCGGCGCGGTGATCGCGATCCTGATCGCGGGGCTGGCGGCGATTCGTCTGATGCTGCCGTTGGCGCCGGATCGCCTGTTCGATGTGGATCCTGCGAGCGTCGGTGGGCCGTTTTCCGCGTTGGGGTCCGCGGGATCGCTTCTGATCGACGCGTTGCTGATCGGTTGTGCGGGATTCGCGTTGGGCATCGAGGCCCGGCGGGGTCGTCTCGATCGGGTGCTGCCGGCGATGCTGCTGCTGCCGCTTCCGGTGATCGCATGGCATGGATGGAACGACACCCTCGATGCCTGGCGAGGCTTCGACTGGTTCGCGGCGGTGGCGTCGGGGGTGGCACTCGCCCACCTGGTTCGCGTGCCGTCCACGCGTCGCGCGGTGCTGGCGATCCTGCTGGCGGCGGTCGCGGCGAACTGGGTCCAGCGCATCCCGTGCGAATGGACGATGCCCTTGGGCGTGCCGGTGGT
>CAJWFU010000026.1:0-11607 GCA_913031315.1 uncultured Phycisphaerae bacterium
GGGGTCTGATGGAACGTCGGCTTGTCCGGATCGCCGGTCGGGCCGAGGAACTCGGCCGTCCGATGCTCTACGGAACGACCAAGGAGTTTCTGGAGATCTTCGGGTTGGCTACGCTTGATGATCTCCCGCAGGCCAAGGAACTTCGCCCCGCACCGGCAAAGAAGCCCGCCAAGAAGGTTGCAGAAGACACCGGGGCTGATGACCCGGATACGGGTACGGCCGCCGGCGTTGAAACCGAGCTGGTTGCCGATGCGACTGCTGCAGTCGACCCTGCGGATGAAGGCAAGCCGGACCCGACCGAGGCTTGAAACGGCGGGTCACGTTCATCTTGATTCGAAAACGAACACCGGCCTTCCACGAGTGGAAGGCCGATGTTCGTTTTTCCAGGGATCTTCAGTCGGCTTCAGTTTCGACGTCGATGTCGGGCGAGCCCGCCAAGGCCGAGAAGCGCCAGCACGCCGGGGGCCGGGACCTGGGCGACGAAGTTGCTGGTCATGGCGAACGTATCGCCACTGCCGAGGAGGAAGTCCATGCCGATCGACATCGATTCCTGGGCTGCGGCGTGTTCGAAACTCGGGATCGGAGCCCCGAAGGCTTGTTCCGCGACCTCGGTGGAGTCGAAGGGATCAGTAGTGAAGGAGAATGGGGCGTCGCCAAGCGTGGCGATGAGATCTCCGTCCACGGAAGCGTTCCAGAGCGCGGCATCACCGAGATTCGAGAGGAAGCCGCCATCGTCACCACCGGTGAGTGAACCGCCCATGCTGCCGCCGTAGAAGGCGATGCCGGGGGCCAGGGTGACGGGGAGCAGAACATCGATTTCGAAGGCTGAATCCGAGGCGCTGGTGTTGGTCACACCCAGGGTGGAGGCGAGGATCTCGAAACCACCGGAGTCCCCGTTGTCCGTGACGAGGAAGGACCAGTTGATCTCGTAGCCGTCGCCCTGAGTCAGGCTGGCATAGGAGTAGAGACCGAATCCGAGTCCGGTGCCGGTGAGGGCCCCTTCATCCGAGATGCCGTCGACCGACCACGCCAACTCCAGTTGGGGGGCGGTGTCTCCAGCGACGGCAGTACCGCCGACCAGGAGTGCGAGGCCGAGCATGCTGCTGGTTCCAATGTTGCCGAAGGTGGCGTTCATACGAAGTCATTCCTTTTCTTGTGCAGGCCATCAACACTGATGGACTGCCTCCGTCCCGGGCCTCGGTTTCAAACCGGGCTCGCCGAAGATCGGTCCCGAACGAACAGGGCCGATCAGTTGGTGTCTACTCGCGGAGCGTGGTCGGACGTTGCCGAATCCTTGCTCCATCGTGCCTCACTGGTTGAGAAAGGCATTCGTTTTTCAACCCTGCAATCCGAAACCTCGTGATGCGGTTCGGTTTGGGGGATCTGTTCCGATCAGGCGGTTCGACGTCGACGTCGTCCAAGCCCGGCAAAGCTGAAGAGTGCCAGGGCACCCGGGGCCGGAGATGCGATGGCCATGCTCGACGTGAACCCGACCATGTCGCCGCCGCTGAGGCTGAACTCAAGCATGATCCCGAAGTTGTCGGAGGCCGCAGGCCCCGACTGGCCCGGAATCTGCGGAGAGGTACCGAAAGACTCGCTGGCGAAGGTGCCAGTGAAGAAACTCGAGGCGGACCCCGATGCATCTTCCAGCAGGGAAGCGACCACGGTGCCGTCGAACGGATCGGGGTTGTTCGCATCCACGAAGGCCGAGTAGATCGAGCCGGAGCCGACGGAACCGACTTCGACGCCGTTTCCATTGAGGTCGGTGAAGGTGCCCGCGATGGAGCCGCCGATCATCGTTCCCGACAGATAGGGAGCGGCGAGGAGATCGCTGACCAACAACGAGAACGTCTGCGTCTCGGTTCCGAGATTGATGACGGTGAAGTTGGTCACGATGCTCTGGCCGTCACCACTGCTGGCGAGCAGGTCCCACTGGACCAGCCAGCCATCGCCGGCTTGATTGCCGGAGAAGTTGTAGCCCGTGTCCGTATAGGACAGGTTGCCGTCGACGCCCGCTTGCCAGTTCATGGACTGATCATGCGTGATCAGGCTGATCGAGCCGCCCGGGATGTCCTGAGCGTTGGCGGTTCCGGCGATCAGGCCGAAAGACAGCGCTGCGATAGCCACGTTTCTGGTGTTTGATTGATGCACGTCAAGTTCCCTTTTCCCTCTCGACCCACCCTCAGCGTCAGCATCGGCATCATTTCGACGCGAATCCTGAAGACTGCCCGCCTATGGCGGAAATGCGATGGCCCCGGTCAAACCGGTACGGCCGCATCATGAGTGTGTCGAACCTTTTCCCTGAATCTCGCGAGGTCCCCACCAGGCGAGATTGCTCTTGAGACATCAAGAGCCCTTTTCAACCGTAAAAGTAGCACCGCTCTCGCGGAGGTCGAGTAAATCCGCCGAGTCGACTCATAATCGGCAGGACCCGCACAATCACCGCTCCCCATACCGCCAGTAACCGCCACGACTGGTTTCTAAAGGCGGAAGAAGAGAATTATTGGCGTGATAAAGCGGGTAACTATCGGACTAGAAGGGTTCGGTCACAATATCCGTCGTCGGGCGGGTCTCGAGGATTTCGATCCGATCTCCAACCTTCACGGAGCCGGGATTCCGAACCAGGGTGTTCCATCCCATGACGGGGCGGCCGTTCCAGAGACGAGTTCGGGCGAGGGTCGAAAGCGGCTCGGTTCCGGACCGTTCGCCGGTTTCCGGATCGACGGTCGTGGCCACACAGCGAACGCATGGCTTGACGAGTTCGAGTTCGAGGTCGCCGATCCGAAGGCGTTGCCAACGGTCTTCGGCGCCCGCCAGAGCCCCGTCGATCAGTAGATTGGCTCGGAAGCGGCGTTCCGACATCAGCGGCCCGACGGCGGCGGCGATCGTCGCCCGGGTTGCCACCAGCACGGGGTAGCCATCCGAGAGTCCGGTGGTGGCACCGTCGGCTTCCGGTTCCGATTGAGTCCAGGGATCGAGTTCGGGTTGGTGTCGGACCAGCCGTACCGGACGATCGAGTCTGGATGAAAACCAGACGGCGGCAGCCTCGCCTTCGTCGATCACGACCCGGTCGGCCTTCCAGAGAACCGCGGAACGGGAATCGCCATCACGACGGGGTTCGAACTCGAAGGACGATTCTTCGTGTTCGATTCGGATTTCGGGCAGCCGGTCAGCGGTGGCTTCGGGATCGAAGTCGATGATGGATGGTCGGAACCGGGCGAGGGCCGGCAGTTCCCGGAGGGAAACGAATCTTCCGCTTTCGTCGATGAGCATCCAATGGCGGTCGAATGACGGTCCCCGGGGGCCGAACCACCATTTCCGGGGTGCCAGTCCAGCGAGGCTCTTGATCGGGTGCACGCCAATGGAGGCAAGGCGTGGATCAGAGGTGGAATCGAGGTTTCCGGGGATCGTGCTGGCGTCGGTCATGGTTCGCACCGTACCCTCGACCGTCCGTCCACCTTTCACCCATCGCCTTGTCGGCCGAATGGATATCCACGCTCCGAGTGGGTCCCGTCGAACTTCAGTCCCGTGTCCTGCTGGCCCCGATCGCGGGACACACCGATCTGGCGTTCCGGCTTCTCTGTCGGGAGCTGGGAGGGGTGGGTTGTGCCTACACCGATCTCTTGAACAGTCGCGCGGTGCTTGCGGGCACCAGCAAATCGATGATTCTGGCCGCCACGGCTCCGGGTGATCGACCGTTCGGCATGCAGTTGTACGGCTCGCCGACCGACCCGCTGCCGGAAGCGGCGGCCTGGGCGATCGATCACGGAGCGGAGATCGTCGATATCAACATGGGTTGTCCGGTCGACAAGGTGGCGAAGAAGAACGGTGGCTCGCTCCTGCTTCGTGACTGTCCTTCGACCGTCGGATTGGTCGAGCGGATCGTTTCGACCGTCGAACGGCATGGTGGTGGCCGCGTCCCGGTGACCGCGAAGATCCGGTTGGGTTGGGACGACGACTCGATCGTCGGACCGGCCTTGGCGCGTGATCTGGAGCGGGCGGGGGCGGCGATGGTCACCGTGCACGGTCGCACCACGGTGCAGCGATTCAAAGGATGTGCGAATTGGGATGCGATCGGCGAGGTGGTCGCAGCGGTGGATGCCATTCCGGTCATCGGTAATGGTGACGTGGTGGAGCCCGATGATGCCGTCCGGATGATGAGACATACGGGTTGTGACGGGGTGATGATCGCCCGGGCGGCGATTCGAACCCCCTGGATCTTCCGACAGGCGGATGCCGCGATCCGTCTGGAGCGCGGAGAAGGGGGAGACGAGGATCATGAGTCACTGCTTCGACGGCGGGCCGAGCCGATGCTCGCCGAGAAGTTCGCGGCGGTCAGACGTCATATCGATCTGGCGGCCACTCACCAGGAACCCCGAGCCGCGGCGGAACTGATGCGGCAGCGGATCAGTTGGTACGGCAAGTCGATGGGGCATGTGAAACCGCTCAAGGAAGCGCTCCGGACCGCACCCGATCTCGAGACCATGCGCCATGCGGTGGATCGCTGGATCGAATGGGCCCGCGAAGAACCGGAGGTTCGAGACGAGTCGAGGGCACCGCGGGGGATTCGAGGCCCCGGTTCGCCCGAAGAGGCTTCGACGGAGCTGGACACCGCCGCGTCATCGAACGCCTGAATGGGGCGGACCACCGATAGAAGCCCCATGCAGAGGGGTTCCTTCCCTTATTTTGATCAATGCTCGGCGTCCGGTGTCGGTTGACCGATACCGTAGTGAATCAATCCAGGAGAACCACACCATGCGTCACTCGCTTCTTACGACCGCCATCCTTGCCTTCGGCGTCACGTCCACCGCCCTCGCCCAGGCTCCGGCCCTCGGTCCGGCCAAGACCCGTCCCGCCCAGAAGACCCCGGTCGCGGCGAACGCTGACGGCAAGTTGGTCAAGATGATCGGCCCGAAGCTGATCAAGGCCGACGGAACCAGCGTCGAGACCGCCAAGGTGCTCGAGGGAAAGAAGAACGTCGTCTTCTACTTCACCGCGAGCTGGTGCGGTCCGTGTCGACGCTTCACGCCGGAGCTGGTCAAGTTCGCCGAACAGAACCTCGATGCCAAGGACTTCGTGCTGATCATGGTGGGTTCCGATCGCTCGGAGCAGGCCCAGAACGCCTACATGAAGAAGTCGAAGATGCCGTTCTACGCCATTCCCTTCGACACACCTGGTGTTCGCGCGGTCAAGATGGCCTATGCGGGCAACGGTATTCCCAACCTCGTCGTCCTTGACGAAGCTGGTTCGCCGATCAAGGGCTCCTACGAGACCAACGGCAAGTACACGCCGAAGAACCGCAACAGCTACATCGGCCCCCAGCCGGTGCTGGCGACGTTCCAGAAGATGCTGACCGAACGATCGAAGAAGGATGCCAAGGGCTGAATCGCTCCGAGGATCCCGATGATTGAAGACGCCCTCGCCCGGTGATCCGGGCGGGGGCGTTTGGTTTCGCGGGGAAGGTCGCGGGAGTGAAATCGGACTTTGCGAGGTCGTCGCGAGGGTGGAAGACCGGACTTCCTCAACCGAACATGGTGGCGAGAGCAAGATCACGCACCGCGGTGCAGGGAACCCGGCCGTCGGATTCGTCGTCCATCGCCGCCGCCGCATCCGCGACGAGAACGCCATCCCACCCCAGACCTTGATCGACGCGGCCATGCGAGCCGCGGACGAGGCTGGCATCGGTTGGAATGACGTCGAGCAGGGTTCGGAATCCGAGTTTTCGCCGGATCAGACGCGATCCGATCGCGAGCTTCGGGAAGCGGAATCCGGGGTCGACAAAGAGCTCCCGCGGGTCGTACCCGGGCTTGCGATGGATATCGACCGTCCGCTGGAAGTCCGGAGCCTTCGCCTCATCGAGCCACCAGTCATGCGAGAACCAACGATTTCGTTCGGCGACCAGTACGAGATCACCGGCACGGGGGTGGTCGAGGCCGGCGGCGGCGCGTGATTCTCCTTCGAGCACCGTCTCCACCCCGGGGGTCGCAGCGAGGAGTCGTGCGATCTCATCCCGCCGGGTCTCGCCCTTCGGTCCGAGTCGTACGTGCGCGACCTGATGATCCGCCACCGCGAAGGCCGCCGAGGTGCCGGGGTCGACCATCTCTCGGCCCTGCTCCTCCCGCCAGTAGAGGAGACCTGCTTCCCGAAGGACTCGGTTCGGCGCCACGGCATCCGCCACCGGGACGATGCCGTATTCACTGACCAGGATCGGTTCGACGCCCCGGCTTAGAAAATGCTCCAACAGCCGGGAGACTTCGTGATCCAGTTCCCGGAGGTGGTGAGGAATGTCGGGATGATCCGGTCCGAGCTTCTGAAGGCTGTAGTCCAGGTGGGGGAGGTAGACCAGCGTGATGTCGGGACTGGCTTCCCGTTCGACCTTGATCGCGGCATCGGCGATCCAGCGGGTGCTGGTGATGTCCGCCCCCGGTCCCCAGAATCGGAACAGCGGAAATGGTCCGAGGGCGCGGGTGAGACGATCGCGGAGTCCCGCGGGTTGGGTCAGGCAGTCCGGCAGCTTTCGTCCATCGGCTTTGTAGATCGGCCGAGGAGTCACCACGATGTCGCAGGTGGTGTGCATCGCGTACCACCAGCAGATGTTCGCACAGGTGACCGACGGATCCCGACGACGCGCGGTGTCCCAGAGCCGTTCGGCCTCGACCAGGCCGTCCGATTGCTTCCAGAGCGCCACTTCCCGCGTCGACGGATCCATCCAGCCGTTGCCGACGATGCCGTGCTGGTCGGGACTCACGCCCGTGAGCATGGACGCCTGGACGCTGGTGGTGACCGCCGGGAGGGTCGGGCGCATCGTTCGGAGACCACCCTTCTCCCGGGCGAAGGAAGCGATGGTCGGTGTGTGCTTGCCGACGAGGGCCGGCGAGAGTCCGACCAGGTCGATGAGGGCGATGCGACGCGGCATGACGGAGATCGTACCGGTGGATCGATATCTGATGAGGATTCGGTTGAGATCCCGGGAGTGATCCAGCCGCTTTGCGGGTTCAGGTCCCGGGAATCCGGCGATGCGACCAGCGGACGAGGAAGAAACAGGCGATGCAGATGATGGTCGCCGCGAGCAAGCTGTTGTCCTTCTGGTCGAAACGTTCCAGTGCGACGAGGCCGCAGATGGCGGCGTCGTAGAGAGAGAGAACTGCGATCGATCTCAGAACGAAGCGGCCGACCTCATGGGGTTTCTCCGCCAGTCCTCGCGTCGAGCGGACGAGATACGCGCCCAGGATGAGAATCGAGACGAGATTGGCCCCGACCAGGAGGAACGCCAGGTGATCCGACATGCCAAAGGCGTAGCTGGCTCCCTTAGTCGTCGAGACGAGCCCGAAGAGGCCGCAGCATCCCAGAAACGGGAGGAGCAGGACGAGGGTTCCGCTCCCACACCAGGAACGCATCCGCTGCAGCCGGGATGAGGCCTGTTCGGTCCGTTGTTCGGGCCCGCACGCCCCCGCGCACTCCGGACAGACGGCGTGGTCGGAGAGCACGATCTGTTCGCATTCGGGACACGTCTCCCGGACATCAGGCACTTCGAACCGGGCGATGAGGCTGAAGCAGGCGACGTGGATGAAGGCGGGGATGGCGATGAGGACGCTGACGCCCACCGCATTCCGTGCGGTTCCCGGGTTGGGTGCCGCACCGTCGGCCACGGCCGACGCGACGACGGCGAATCCAGCCATGACGTAGAGCCCCGCGCGACACGCGGCCATGACCAGAACGCTCCAGGGGGTCGTGGCGTGGCTCCGCTCGTACAGGACGACCAGTCCTGCGAGCACCAGGGCGGTGATCCCGGTCTCGATCGAGATCGTCCAGGGGAAGGAGGCGCCGACCACAAGGAGGATCGTCCCGAGCATGGCGGCCGATCGCCTGGAGACCCTTCCGGAGGGAATGGGGCGGCTCGGTCGTTCCTGCCGGTCGATCTTCAGGTCGAAGACGTCGTTCAGCACCATCCCGGCGAGATAGAGGCAACTGCCCGAGATCAGGACGACGATCATCGTTCCGGCAGGGAATCCCAACGATCTCCCTCCGACCGCCGCGGTGTTGGCGATGACGCCGCCGGCGATCACGTTCGTCCAGACGGTCGGGAGGTTCGAGATCCGGAGCAGTTCGAGCCAGGACCTCATGGTTCGCGGTCCTGGTCGAGTTCACGGACGAGTCCGCGAAGCCAACGCAGTTCCTCGGCGATTCCGGCCGCGAGACCGTCGTCACCCGCGTAGAGGCAGCCGGGAAGGACCTCCCAGGCGTAGGTCTCGACTTCCAGCGTCGGTCGCGGTTCGTCGGAGGGCAGGGCGGCGAGACAGCGTTCGATCTCCGCTCGGGTGGTTCCCCACCGGTCACCTTCGGCCATGAAGATCGGCACGTGGAAGTGCGTCCGCCAGGTTCCGGACGGGATCTGGTGTTCGGCACGGTTCGCCAGTGCGATCGGAAGGTCTTCGAAGGTCTGGACGTCGAAGTGCGGTGCCATGCCGGTCCGGATCGAGGTCTGGTGAAGGTAGCGGGGTTCCACGAAACTTCGATAGGACTCCAGCGCGTCCGCTCGTTCCTGGTCGTCGGAGAACGCGTCGAAGTCGACCTCCACCGCACTGGAGACCTGGATCTTCCCGAGGACGATCCCGTTCTCGCGATAGGTTCGAAGGGCGGCGGTCTGAGGCTCGAACATCACCGCCGAATGGCAGACGTCATGGTTCACCCCCAGATAGCGGCGGTGGTCGACGTCATCGGACGGTCGGAATGCCTGATCGAACAGATCCACCACGTCCTGGCTGGTGTCGAGCACGCATCCGGGTTCCGGCTCGAGATCGAGGTGGATCCGGATGCCGGTGCGATCCTCGATCGATCGAAGCGTCTTCGCCGCTTCGACCAGCTGGGCGGTCGCGAGTCCGATTGAATTCCCGCACCCCTCGTTGGTGAACGAACCACGCCATCCGATGGGCAACGTCGAGATCGACGCATCGGGCGTTCCGTCCGGCAGCAGCTCGACCAGGAGTTCCGCGAGGTCGACGGTGTAGGCGAGACGTCTCGGGTCGGCCCAGTGGGGTTCGTACACCGCGTGCTTGACGACTTCGGCGTGGAAGTCGCCGTACGGGAAACCGTTGAAGGTGACGACCCGGAGACCTTGATCGAGGAGCCGGTCGCGGAACGCCCGGGCGCCACCGGTCTCTCGGAGTTCCCGGGCGGTTTCGGCCGACAACCAGAGCCCGAGGCCGATCTCGGCGTCCGGTTCTTCGGCGGAGGCGACGAGTTCCCGCACCCGAGGGGCGAATCGTCCGAGGTTCGCCTCGGTCTCGGCGAGGGTCCGACCGGCATGGACGTTCGTGCAGTAGGTCGGCGGTGCCGGGGTCATCGTGTTGGTTGAACCTCGGTGCGGAATCGTCCGGTCTGGGAAAGGAATTCGAGGGGGTTGTCGAAGGACACCTTGCGGATCGTCGCCTCGAGGTGACCGCGACGTCGCATCTCGTCCCGGCACTTCGGGACCGCGAGGGGATCGCTGGGGCCCCAGTCGCCGGCGGAGTTGATCCAGAGTCGATCGGTACCGTGCACTTCGAAGATGTCCGCCGCTCGTTGCGGGGTGCACTTGGTGTCGGGGTAGAGCGTCAGTCCGGCCCAGAATCCTCGGTCGAGGACTTCGGCCACGGTGTGTTCTTCGACGTGATCGATGAGCACGCGGTTGGGATCGAGGGCGCCATGATTCCGGATCGCATCCATGATCAGTCGCGTTCCCTTCCGCTTGTCCTCGAGGTGCGGCGTGTGGACGAGCACCATCTGATCGTGGTCGGCGGCCAGTTGAAGATGGGCCTCGAGGATCTCGAGTTCGTTGCGGCTGTTCTTGTTGAGGCCGATCTCGCCGATTCCGAGGACGTTCTCACGTTCGAGGAATTCGGGAATGATGTCGATCACTTCGCGGGCGAAGACCGGGTCCTCCGCTTCCTTGGGATTGATGCACAGCCAGGTGTGGTGGGCGATGCCGTAGTACGCGGCGCGGGCGGGTTCGGTCTCGGTCAGGACTCGGAAGTAGTCGTGGAATCCCTTGGGACTCGATCGGTCGTAACCGGCCCAGAAGGCGGGCTCGGTGATCGCGACGCAGCCGGCAAGTGCCATCCGCTGATAGTCGTCGGTGGTTCGACTGACCATGTGGACGTGGGGATCGATGTACATCAGCCCACGCTCCCTTCGACGTCGCCTTCAAAGCCGTCCCACGCCCCGGTGGCACCCTTCATGGGGGCTTCGGGAATCGGGTCGGTGCTGGGATCACTCATCAGGTCGAGCACTCGGCGGGTCCGCTGGTCGTCGCCGTCGAGGAGGAGCCCGATCGCGGCCCGCAGGCTTCGCAGGCGGAAGTCGTCGCCGTCGAGGTCGTCATCGGCGCGGTCCACCCGGTCTAGAAAGGCCGCGACGTCGAGCACCTTGGCTCGATGCTCCAGGAAGTAGCGATCGACGACGGAACGTCGTGACAGTGGCAGGGGTGGAGGTTCGGAGCTCATGCCCCCATTCTAGGGGCGTGCCCGGGTATCACGAACCGCTGGAAGCGAGGATCCACCACCAACCGAGATCGAGCACCAACAGGAAGCCGCCCTGAATCAGAATCGCGACGCCGAAGCCGCGAACCAGAGCCGCGGCACGGGTCACCAACAGGATTCCGGTTCCGATATAGAGGACGTCCAGGCCACCATTGATGAGCAGGAGGGTTCGGAATTCCTCGACCTCCGTCACGGGTGCCAGAAGGGCCCAGGCCGCGATCCCCAGATCGATGGCGACCCAGAAGAGCGTCATCGACCAGAAACCGTCCACGGCGGTGGATCGAATGCGATCGGGATGAGCAGCGGCTCGAATGAGGGCGACGCCCGACAGTGCGGCCCAGAGTCCGCACCAGCCGACCAGCATGGGGAGAAAGAGTGTTGGCATGGACTCGGTTTCGAGCGGGGTGGCGACGGGATGCGTTCCGCGAACGGATCAGTCGCGGTTGATGATCTCAAGTCGATCGACGGCTTGCCGCAGAAGATCGGCATCCATCTGATGGACATCCACGGGCGTGCCCACGGCGGTCAGCAGCGTCACGGTCAGTCGGCCCCCGAGATGCTCACGGAACTCCTCGAGCCCTTCGAGAATTCGATCACCATGCAGTGCTTCGTGGTGGACGGGGAGCCCCAGCCGGCGAAGGGTGGAGACCACCCGGTCGGCTTCGGTCATGGAGAGTCTGCCTTCGATGGCGGCGTAGACGGTGTCGACCGCGATTCCGATCGAAACCGCCTCTCCGTGAGTGGTCTCGAAGTTCGTGAGGGATTCGAGTCGGTGGGCGGCCCAGTGGCCGAAGTCCAACGGGCGGGCTTCGGATCGTTCAAACGGGTCGCCGCCTCGGGTGATGTGTCGGAGATGCAGTTCGGCACAGCGGCGGATCACCGGTCGGGCGGCATCGAGATCCCGATCTCGAATCCGCTCGGCGTTCCGCTCGATCTCGTCGAAGAACGGTGCGTCCTTGAGACAGGCGATCTTCACTGCTTCGCTGAAGCCGGATCGCCAGTCTCGGTCGTCGAGGGTTTCGAGCATGCCTTCGTCGCACACCACCGCGGTGGGGACGTCGAAGCAGCCGATGAAGTTCTTCTTGCCGAA
>CAJWFU010000027.1:0-11468 GCA_913031315.1 uncultured Phycisphaerae bacterium
TTCCGCGATGGCCACCTCGGCGTCATGGACTACTACCGGATGCAGAACGTGATCGCCGACACCGCGATGCGGAACACCGTGGCGGACGAGGACGACCGAACCGACGACTGACCCCGCGGCGACATCCGCCGGAGCACACCGTGCCCGTCCTGCACGTGGTCATTCCATTCCTCGACGAGGAATCGACGCTGAACACCATCGTCGACCGCCTCGAAGCCTGCCCCTGGCCCGAAGGCTGGTCGGCCAGCGTCGTTCTGGTGGACGATGGCAGCGGCCCGAACGCGGCGGACGCCTCGAAGCGACTCGCCGGATCCGACCGTGAGATCGACGTCCGACTGCTGCAACACGAAGCGAACCGGGGAAAGGGCGCCGCCCTGCGAACCGGTTTCCAGAAGATCCTCGAGACCGCCGACGAAGCCGACCTGGTCGGCGTTCAGGACGCCGACCTGGAATACGACCCCGCGGATCTCGCCCGAATCGTCACCATACTCATCGAAGCGACTCCGAAAATCGATGCCGTCTTCGGTAATCGATGGAGTACTTCGCGTGGAACGACGATTCGACGGATCCACCGGCTTGGAAACCAGACGCTGACGCGAATCTCGAACGTCTTGACCGGCCTCTCCCTCTCCGACATGGAGTGTTGCTACAAGGTCATTCGCGTTCCGATGCTCAGACGAATACTTCCCGATCTCGATGAGAACAGATTCGCCATTGAGCCTCAGCTTGCCGCCTCACTCGCCCGACACGGCGCGAAGCTGATGGAGACTCCCGTCTCCTACGAACCGAGATCATTCTCCGAAGGCAAGAAGATCGGTGCTCGAGATGGCATCGCGGCGGTGCTGGCGATGCTCCGCGAATGGCGAAGGACCCGCCGACATCGGGGGGGCGAGGCATGACCGAAGACATGTCCGACGTCACCACCGGAATGCCTCGCGGTCGACGACTGGCGCTACAGCTGATCGGATTCGCGATCGGCCTGGTACTCGTGGGCTGGTGCATCAAGGGCGCCTTGAGTGGTGGCGAAGAAGGCTGGGAACGGCTTCGCGCGGCCAGCCCCTGGTTGGTCATCGCGATGGTCGCGACCTCACTGGTGAGCCAACTGGCCAACGGCGCCTTGTTCTGGGCCACCATCCGCCCAATTCGACGAGAGCGATTCTGGGTGCTTCAGGGGGTGAACTTCACCTCCGGGCTTCTGAATTACGCTCCCGTCCGAATCGGCATGCTCAGCCGCGTGATCTACCACCTGCGGGTCGATCGAATGAAGATTCTTCTGCTCATGGCCTGGTTCGGCACGGTGAGTTTCGCGATGCTGGCGGTGATGGGGGCGGCGTTTGGCGCGACCATCATCCATCCCTCTCTCGACCCCGTCTGGCTGGCGATCTTCACCGTTCCCCTCCTCGTCCTGGTTGCGGGGGCCCCACTCCTCTTCCGACTTCCCCTGCTGGCAGGACCCCTCGAACGGTTCATCCCCGGAAGCCTGCCGATGCTCACCCACCGAGGCTGGCTCTCGGCCGGGCTGATGCTGCGAACCATCGACCTCTGGATGTGGACGGCTCGAATCGCGATCGCCGCGAAGATTCTGGGCATCGAACTCGGATCCGGCGACCTCCTGATCATCGCGGTCGCCGCCCTCGTGGTGGCCATGAATCCACTCGGCCGAATCGGCTTCCGCGAAGCTGCGGTCAGCCTCCTCGCCGGTTACCTCGCGACCCCGACCGACGGCGAAGCCCTCGACGCCACGTTCAAGCAGTTGGCGATCGTCGAAAGCGTGGCGGAAGCCGCGGCCGTGATTCCCTGCGGATTGGTCGCCGCCGTGTGGTGGTACCGCGCCGTTCGAAGGACGCCGAAGAAGTCTGCGGATCAGAGCGCCGCCAGTCGTTCGGATGATCCATCCTCCGACGCTGCGTGACATACCTCTCGTCCGCCCGAGAGGCCTTGCCGAGACCGCGCCCGGCCAACGCACGATTTTTTTCGTAGTTCGTTCGAATTCGAGCAACACGCCTCGCCCAGAAGCGTTTCAATACTTGCACTCAAAGAAACAGGGCTCCTGAAGAGCCCGGCCAGGAGGCTCACATGCGATCAGTCGGCACCATGATCTTCACCGCCCTCGCGTCCAGCATCGCCATGGCAGCCAGCGCCCCCCCCGGGTCGGGCCTCTCAGAAGAGGAAGCCAAACAGGGCATTCAAGACCTTGGTGGAGAGATCAAGGCTGCCAGACTGTTCGGGCTTCTCGAGGACGACGCCGCCCGCGACCTGTACTTCGAGATCCTCGAATTCCAATACGGAGAGGGGAAGGGCGACGCCAAGGAGGATGAAGGGGAGGATGAGCAGGAGGAGGATGGCAAGGGACGTGGAGGCATGACCTTCGCCCGCTTCCTGGTCCCCGACGGTGGTGACTTCACCACGCTCTTTCGACCGGAGTTCGTGTCCCGGGACATCGCACCGCTCGCGGCGGTCGTCGGCGACGACGCCGGACTGGTCGCGGTGATCGAATCACTGCTCGAAGACTACGAACAGGAGTTCGAGATCCGAAGCGCGGCGTTCCAGGAGTCGCTCGACGTCGCACGGGCCGGATACGAGTTCGCCCTCATCGACCAGTCCCTGAGTCTCATTCCCGAGATCCCGCTGACCCGCGCGGAGATCGACCGCCGCGTGGAGGCCTGGAACGCCGAAAGTGGCCTCGGTCGAAGAGACCCGGCCAAGGTCGCCGACTGGGCGGAACAAAAGATCACGGCCTTGCAGAGCCGGGTTGGACGACTGCGCGAAGCGGTCGCCGCCCTCACCGCCAGGATCGAGGCCGACGGGGGCGCCCCAAGCGCCCGGGAACTCCTGGCGATGATGGCCGCCCTCCGCCAGGCCCGGATCGAACTCCGTCAAGTCCTTGAAGTGAACCTGCAATCCGTGGTGCCGGACGCGATGGCGTCGGACATTCAGGCCGCGCTCGATCGCATCCGCCTCGAACACGGCCGGATCGACGCAAGGTTCGGAGGCGCCGACATCGATCTGGAACGGGCGGTTCTGCGATCGGAACTTCCGGCGGAAACCGAGGCTTCGGTCCTCGAGGAACTGGTTGCGGCCAATGCCTTGATCGCCGACCTCGTCGATGCCCGAACCGCGGCCCGGGTCGAGCGAGAAGCCAAGGCGGCACAATTGCTTGCCGCCGAGGTCGAAGGCGATGAATCGCGGCTGTCCCAACGTTCGAGGGCCGTGATGACTGCTGCTGACCGCGAGATCGCATCCGGTCTCGCCGTTCGGGATGCCATCCTCGGCCAGATGATGCAGATCCACGAGACCCTCGTCGAGGTGGATCCCACCCTGGCCGCAGGATTCCTGGAGATCACCCGCCGTGACGGTTTTCCGGACCAGATGCGTCGTCGCTGGTGCGAGCGGGCGATCGAGGCCGCGATGCAGATCCCGGAGTTGGCGGATGCCATGCTCGAGGCGATCCTCGAGCTCCAGTCCTACGTGGACCAACGGCTCGAGCCCCTGCAGGCCCAGGCGATCGCAGATCGAATCGTGCTGGAACCCCGACTGGGCAGGGCGATGGTGGATGGGCTCGAGGACGACTTCGCGAGCGCCAAGGACATGGGCGACAAGACCTGGAGAGAACCCGGCTTCGAACAGTTCGATCAGCTCGACGACGAGATCGGCCGGCGTCTCCTCGCGATTCTCGGATCCGAACTCGTGAACTCGCTCCCCCGGCATGAATCCCTGGGGACACTCCGGCCCGAGAAGAAATCGGAAGGCAAGGGGGATGCCAAGGGAGACACCAAATCCCGCTCCAACGGGAAGGCACGAGATTCCAAACGCACGGGTGGCGGCGCCAAGGGTGGCCGCGATGCCGGCGGTAAGTGAAACCGACGAGCACGGGCCTTCGACCCGGCCCTTTCAGGTCGTCACGTCCCCTGCTCACTCAAGGATCATCGGTCTACATGCGAAACCGTGTCACCATCGTCACCCTGGCCCTCACCTCGATCATCGCCGGCTGCGGCGGCTCCGATTCGACCGCTCCCGATGCGGATTCGACCGCCCCATCCAATGCCGATGCCTCGGTCTCAGCCGGTCGCTCGACGATCGTCGACCTCTGGACGCCGGCCGCAATCGGTGACACCGGAACCCTCAAGGTGCGGCTCGACGATGGTGCCGATGTGAACGCCCTCGATTCGGACGCCCGCATGACCCCCCTCGCATTCGCCGCCAACTTCGGCCAGGTCACGGCGGTCAAGATGCTCCTCGAGGCTGGCGCCGCTCCGGACGCCCGCAATGGAAACGGAAGCACCGCGGCCCTCGGGGCCGCGCTCTTCGGACGACCCGAATGCCTGAGGCTCCTCCTGGACGCCGGGGCGGATCCCGAGCTCGCCGACGAGAATGGCACCACGACCTTCACCGCGCTGTCCGTCCCCTGGGATTTCACGAAAGTGATCGCCGATCTCTTCGGTATGCCGTTGGAACGGCATCCCCTGGAGATCGGGCGCGAAGGATGCTGGGAGCGTCTTGGACCCATGGTCAACATCTGGACCGCGGCCGCCACTGGAGAGACCACCGCCCTGAAGGCCCGCATGGCCGACGGCATCGACGTCGACGCCCGGAATCCGACGTCCGGGGCGACCCCGTTGGCCATCGCGGCGAACTTCGGCACGCTTGAGGTGGTCGAGATTCTCATCGACGCCGGAGCGAACCCCAATGCCCTGGATGCGAATGGAGGCACTCCAGTCCTCGGCGCCGCCTTCTTCGGACGCCCGGCCTGCCTTCGAGCCCTGCTCGATGCCGGTGCCGACCCCTCGCTTGCAAACAAAGACGGAACCAAGCCCATGACGGCTCTCTTCGTACCGTGGGAGATCACCAAGGCGATCGCGGACGCGGTCAGCATGCCCCTGGAGAAAAGCACCCTCGATGCGGGCCGCGAGCAATGCGGTCAGATCCTCGGAGCACGATGAGCGACGTCGAAACATCACCAGCACCACGGCCAAGCCCACCGACCTCTTTCGCCCCTCCGACGTCGATCGGCCCCGAGAGGTACCACGGCCTGGACTTCGTCCGAGCCGCGATGATGTCTCTGGGAGTCGTCCTGCACACAGCGCTGGTCTACATGCCCGAAGGCTGGATGTACACCGACCCGAACACCGTCGAGTGGTCGCCGATGATCGTCTGGTTCATCCACAGTTTCCGAATGTCGACGTTCTTCGTCATGGCCGGTTTCTTCGGGGCGATGCTTCACCAGCGACGAGGCGTCTGGAAGTTCCTGGGCCATCGATTCGACCGCATCGTGATCCCCCTGGCGGTCGGCGCGATGATCCTCTTTCCACTTCTGGCCTGGAGCATCGTTTTCGCATGGACGCATGCGTTCATCGATTCCACGAGCTCCGGCGGAGCGATCGCGGCGATCGGCGACACCTTCCGGGAGATGGACTTCGGCGTTGACTGGGGTGATTTCAGCACGATGCAGCTGTGGTTCCTCTACGACCTCGTCTGGTTCTATGCCGCCGCCGCGATCCTGACTCCGATCGTCGTCCGACTCGGGCCGGTCAGTCGATTCCTGAATGCACTCGTCAAGGCGATGTTGACCAGTCCGGTCCGCTTCGCCACGCCGGTCATGCTCATCGGTCTCTCGTTCCTCCTCATGATCCCGATGGAGGAACCCGGCATCGACACCTCGGACTCCTGGACGCCCGACTGGTACCTCCTGTTGACGTACTCCGTTCCCTTCGGAGTCGGCTGGCTCGTCTGGCATCACCGGTCGGTGATCAAGGAGATCGAACGCTGGTGCTGGGTGTTCCTCGGCCTGGCCATCCCCCTGCTCGTGGCCGCGACCCTGGGCACCCTGGCCTGGTACCTGACCGAGAAGGATCCCGGAATCTTCATACTGGTGCAGCTGGTATCCGCAGCCGCATGCTGGACCACGATTCTCGCGTTGGCGGGGTGCAGCGAGCGTCTCCTGAAACGCGAACGTCCCGTCATCCGATATCTGGTCGACGCGTCCTACTGGATCTACCTCGCCCACATGCCGCTCACCATCTTCGTGCCGGCCCTCTTCCGCTACTGGGACGCACCCGGGTTGCTGAAGATGATCGTCTCGATCACGGTCATCATGATCGTGTTGCTCGTGAGCTATCACCTGCTGGTCCGGAACACCGCGATCGGGCTGGTCCTCAGCGGCCGCCGGTATCCCGCCTGGCCGTTCGGCCGGGCATCGCGCCCCGAACCCGCGGTCACGGAGTAGCGACGACCGTCCGCGACTACCAGTTGGCCCGGACCAGGCGTCGAAGCCCGTCATCCGCCGCGAAGTATCGAAGTCGAAGTCGCTCGCCCGCCGAACCCAGCCAGACCGCCCGGCCACGGGCCCGGTCGATGCGGCCCAAGGCCTCGTCAACCGACTCGAGGCCGATCTCATCCAGGCCCTCGCCCGCCGCATGAGCCCGCGAAAGCCACCCCAGGCAGGCGACATCCAGGGCCAGCGCCTGAAGACCATCGACCATCGACCATCCGTAGTACCCGGATCCCCATCCTCGGCCACCTCGAATCGTCGACCGAAGCCATCGCTCCACCAGATCGGCGATGTCGGGTCCGGCCTCGATCCCGGGCAACGCATCGATGTCCTGGAAACTCGCCGGCACCTTCCAACCCCGAGCGAGCCCCGGCACCCGGCCTCGGCCCCTCGTGAAACGACGACTCCTGGACCACTGTTCCATCCGGGCCGCCAGGGACGGACGCTGCTCGTCACCCGTGAATCGCGGGTCCTCGATCCTCGCGAAGACCGCCTGACGGAGTTGACGCCGCTGACCACCACCGGGCGCATCGACCGGAAGATGCACCAGTTCATCGGGAAGGACCCCTACGAGGAGATCGAGCAAATCTCCGATTCGATCACCACGAACATCTTCGAACGACGCCGAGCCCAGGCTCTGGGCGAGCCAGGCGAAACCATCGAGACGGATGGCCAGCGGTATCTCGGTTCGACCGAGCCAGCCATCCAACCGATCCGCGACGACTTCGACTTCAGAAGCCTCCGCCCGAAGTTCACCGGCCAGTCGCGGCGGCGCGACCGCCGCGGACTCCGGCACTTCGCGCAAGGCTCGCTCCAGATCCTTGCGATGCGAGTCGAGGCCCGCACCCCGATTCGCACGAACGCTTCGGCAGGCGAAGTTGAGCCCCGCGTGCGTCCCGCGAGCATCGGGCGCCAGATTGAACGGGAAGAGACGACAGGCCACGGGCTTGTCATGAAAACCGAACTTGGCGTGGATCCGACAGAGCCCATCCTCCTGCAGAAACAGACACGCCCCGTCTTCACGCTGACGCAGATACCGACGCCCCCGGAATTCGACCGTGATCGGCTCCCCCAGTTCCTGCTCCCAACCCTGGTCATTCAAGCGTTCAAGGTCCTCTTCCCGGAGCTGCACGCTGAAGTCTCGACAGCAGTCGCCGCACCCGTGACAGGAGTACCGCTGTTTCTCGAGATCGAGGATTGCGAGCGGGATGCGTTTCGCCATCTCAGGCGATCTCCATCCGAATCATCGCCTCGGCCATCGCCCTGGTCGCCGCACCCCGGTGACTGCGGGCGTTCTTTTCCGCGGGAGACAGTTCGGCACTGGTCCGACCCTCCGACGGAAGCAGGAGATGGGGGTCGTAGCCGAAACCGTTCGAACCGCGGGGCTCCAGCACGATCAGACCCTCGAAGCAGCCTCGTGCCTCGGCCAGAATCTCACCGTCCGGCGCCGCAAGACACATGGCGCAGACGAATCGGGCGGTCCGATCCGATTCTTCGACTCCGGACATCCGCTCGATCAGGAGGCGATTGTTCGCGCCATCCCGAGTGGCCCGATCCCCGTCCACACCGGCGAATCGAGCACTTCGCACTCCGGGCTCACCATCGAGGGCATCGACTTCAAGCCCACTGTCATCGGCCATCGCCAGCCGTCCGGCAGCGGCCGCGTAGGCCGTGGCCTTGATTCTCGCATTGCCTTCGAAGGTGTTCGCATCCTCGACCGGCTCCGAAGGAAGTGGACCGTCAAGGTCGTCGAGTCCCAGCACCCGCCAGCCGGCCGGCTCGAGAACCGCTCTGACCTCCTCGAGCTTGTGAGGATTACCAGTGGCAAGAAGTACTTCGGGCATCGACAACTCCGAAAAGACGATCTCAACGAATGGCGGGTCCGATACCTCGCCGGACCCTGAACACGTTGCTCATCCTAGAACCAAGAACACTTTGGAATCGAACCTGATCGGATATTCAGAGTGGCGAGGATGAACCCATGGGCCAGGGTTTCGTGTTCCAACGTCCATGGATTCCGGAGAAAACATGACCTTTCAACCCTTCGTCCTCGTCGGCATCCTCGCCGCGACCTCCGTTTCTCTCGTCGCCCCGGCCGGAGCGGAGCTCGTGGTCCTCGATTCGACCGCACACGGCACGCTCTATGACACCAATGGTTCACCCCTTGCCAACGGCCTGGGAAACCACCTGTTCGCGGGGAAGAATGGCCAGGGCTTTGCCCGTCGAGGCCTGCTCCGCTTCGACGCGGCTTCTCTCGGGTCCGACGTGCTGATCGAATCGGTCACGCTTCGCCTGCACCTTTCCCAGGCGAATGCCGCTCCGAACTCGGTCGGACTCCATCGAGTGCTCAGCGACTGGGGCGTCGGTTCGACCGATGCACCGGGCGGAGAAGGCGCCGGCGGTGCCGCCACCACCGGTTCGGCCACTTGGAACGATGCATTCCACGAAGAAACCCCCTGGACCACCGCCGGCGGTGACTTCGATGGGATCACCTCCGCCGCATCGATCATTGCGGACGTCGGCTGGTACGAATGGACCGGCCCGGGACTGGTGGATGATCTGCAGCGGATGCTCGACGGCGACGTCGGAGAATTCGGTTGGTTGTTGATGGGTGACGAGACGAGTTCATCGACCGCCAAGCGATTCGACTCCATGTTCGCCGCCGAGGAATTCCGACCGGAGCTGGTGGTCGAGTTCACGACCGTTCCCGCTCCGGCGATCGGCAGCCTCTTCGCCATCGCCGGCGTCCTGGCATCTCGTCGCCGACGACGCGATGGAACGACCCCGTACACCTCGAAGGATCAGGGTCAGGTCTGAAGCACCCCGGTGGCGAACGGACCCGAGGAATCAACGCCTTCCGCAAGCATCAAGGCCTCCGCCAGTTCCTGCCGCGTCTCGAGCGGATCGATCATGCGATCGACCCATCCTCGCGCCGCCCCGTAGAGAATGTCCTGCTGCTCGGTGTAGCTCGCGGTGATCGCCGCCAGCAGTTCCGATCGGGTCTCTTCGTCGATCTCCTCACCCCGACGCTTGCGAGCCGCAAGGTCGATTTGAAGCAGCACGTTCGCCGCCTGGGCCGCCCCCATGACCGCACATCTCGACTCCGGCCAGGCGAGGGTCAGGAACGGATCGAATGCCCGGCCGCACATCGCGTAGTTGCCGGCTCCGTAACTGGCGTTGATCAGCAGTGAGATCTTGGGAACCACGCAGTTGCTCATGGCGTTCACCATCTTCGCACCAGCTCGGATGATTCCGCCTTGTTCACTGTCGCGTCCGACCATGAATCCCGTGGTGTCATGGACGAAGATCAGAGGAATCCGCTTCTGATTGCAGTCCATGATGAATCGGGCCGCCTTGTCGGCCGCGTCGTCGTAGATCACGGCCGGCATGTTCACCGCCTGTGACGGGCCCGCCTTGCCTCCCGGCATTCGACGGGTGGTCATCATTCGCTGGTTCGCCACGATTCCACATGGTCGCCCTTCGATCCGGGCGTAGGCACATACGATCGAACGACCGTAGTCCGTCTTGTACTCATCCATGGAATCGCCGTCGACGAAACAGGAAAGCAGATCCCGCATGTCGTATTGCGCACCCGGCTGTGGCCGGAAGACATCAGGAATCTCGTTGGCGCTCCGCTCCGCCGGAGCCGAGGGATAAGGCGATTCCGATCGGGTCTTCGCCGCCATGCAGTCCAGCATGAGCCGGCGCAGTCGCTCGAGGCAGGCCTCGTCGTCAGGCTCGTGAAAGTCGATGGTGCCTGAAATCTCGGCGTGCATCGACGCCCCGCCGAGGGTTTCATCGTCGACCTCCTGGCCGATCGCCGCCTTCACCAGTGCCGGTCCCGCGAGATACAGCCCGGAACCCTCGGTCATGAGAATGGTGTCGCAGAGCACCGGCAGATAGCCACCACCGGCCACGCAATTGCCCATGATCGCCGCGATCTGCGGAATCCCCCGCGCGCTCAGCACCGCATTGTTTCTGAAGATTCGACCGAAGTCGTCGGTATCGGGGAAGACGTCTTCCTGCAGCGGGAGAAAGACCCCGGCGGAATCGACGAGGTAGACGAGCGGAAGTCGGGCCTGCTCGGCGATGGTCTGGGCCCGAATGATCTTCTTGCAGGTCATCGGAAAGAACGCCCCGGCCTTCACCGTGGCGTCGTTCGCGATGATCATGCTCGGCCGACCACCGATCTGACCGATTTCGGTCACCACACCGGCGGAGGGGGCCCCGCCGTACTCCCGGTACATGCCATGAGCGGCGAAGAGCCCGCACTCGAATCGAGGAGCTCCGGGATCCACGAGAAGTTCGATCCGTTCCCGGGCGGTCAGCCGGCCATGCCGATGTTGACGCTCGATACCCTTGGAACCGCCGCCTTCACGAATGACTGCCGCCGAGGCCTTGAATTCTTCGATTGCCGCCAAAAGATCGTCTGCGGGCATGAGAAAGGGATTCTCCGGGGTAAAAAGGGCGATTAAGGGAGGTACGACCGGGGCTGGACAGGATACCCAGACCACCCCCCACCTCGCTGATCGGTCAATTTGCCCCTTGAGCCCTTCGGAGGGCTTCGCTACACTTCTCGATTCGCAGATTTCCAGTCGAAAAAGACACCGCGGCCCGACCGCCGCCGATCGATCCAGGAAGCACAACGCTCATGAGCATCTCTCTCGAACGCAAGGCCGAAATCAAGGGTGAACATGGTCGCCACGAAGGCGACTCAGGTTCCCCCGAAGTCCAGATCGCGGTCCTCACCCACCGCATCAAGGCCCTGCAGTCGCACTTCGCCGACCACCGACACGACCACTCGTCGCGCCGCGGTCTTCTTGCGATGGTGAGCCGTCGCAACCGGCTCCTCCGCTACCTTCAGCGGGCGAATCGCGACTCGTACCTCGCCACAATCCAGAAACTCGGCCTGCGTAAGTAGGACCGACTCCCCGCGATGGCCGCTTCCGGCGGCAGTCGACGGTGGACAGTCCAGCTTGCGGCCTGTCTGTCGTCCTCTGCCTCCCTGGGCGCGGTCGCGTGTTATCTCCGCGCGACGGGCCGTGGCCCGCGCCAACCTGGTCTCCGACTTCCGTGTCGGATGGCCACAACTACAGGAAGGCTGAACCTTTCATGGCAGTCACTTTCGTTGAACGTGAGATCGGCGGCCGCATGATGCGGATCGAAACCGGTCGAGTCGCCAAGCTCGCCTCAGGCGCCG
>CAJWFU010000028.1:0-11424 GCA_913031315.1 uncultured Phycisphaerae bacterium
CCTGCTTTCGACGACTGTGCCACGGATCTTGAGTGGATGGGGAAGGGAATTCGATCGGGCGCTGAGCGGACGAGTTCAGACAATGACGCCCGCCGTCAGTTCGTCGAGGTACCTCCGCCTCGCAAGGAGCTTCGCGAGGGCGACGACGTCCGACATCGCCCGGTGAGCCCGGCCGGGGTCGATGCCATGGTGGGCGAGCAGGTCCTGAAGCCTCCCGTTGGGCATCCCGTGCGATTTCCAGGCAATGCCTCGGCAGGAGCACAACCAGTGGCATGACCGGGATTCCGGGATCAGGGTATCCAGGAACCGACGATCGAACGGGGCATTGTGCGCCACCGCGACGTCGCAAAGGGTGAACAGGTCGGACACCGCCGACATGTCGAGTCTTTGGCCACGGAGCTTTGACATCGAGAGGCCATGGGCCGCTTCGGCATGAGGGTTGATGCGACACCCCGGTTCGCGGAGTCCGTCGTATCGGCCGATCTGGCGGAGTCGGTCCCCCTGCCGTTCCAGGAGCAGGCCGGCGAACTCGACGATCTCATCGCCGTGCGTAAGCCCAGTGGTCTCAGTGTCGACGATGAGAATCTTCATGAGGAAAGCTTTTTCTAAGTCGGAAATCATGTCGCGGCTTTGATCACCCAGCGATGCAGCATCTTCAAGTCGTAGAAGTTGTACTCGATGAGCTCTCGCCATTGCCGACGATTTGATTTTCTCAGCACTTGAAATGCGGGTCGATTCCGAGTCGTCGACCATGTTTGGAGCCCGTGGAGCGTCCTTCCTTCATTCCTTTCCTCCTTCCGTCCGTGCCTCCTGGTCACGAGTCGGGGGAAAGGCGATCGTTCCCGGTCCTCTGCCGTTTCTGCGGGTCAGGAGAAAGACGTTCGATCCGGGATCTTGCGACAGATCGCGGATACCGACATCCGTGGGGCGAGCTGGTGCGAAACGAGCAGAACGACAGGACTTGCGAGCGGAATCGCGGACTCCGGTGCGGGCCGAGTCGCTTTGGTGGTCCGCCGGGTCAACGAGAGGAAGACACCGTGAACAGCAGCAACCCAGGTGAGAGCAGTGGCGGCAGACCGCGGATCGTGGTCGTCGGCGGGGGCTTTGGCGGCGTCTCCTGCGTCCGAATGCTTCACGGAACGGACGCTGACATCACGCTCCTCGATCGAAGCAACCACACGCTCTTCCAGCCGCTCCTCTACCAGGTGGCGACCGGGGTCCTCGACGACAGCTCGATCGCGGCACCGCTCCGGCGAGTGTTCGGCCACCAACGGAACGTGACGGTCGTGAAATCCGAGGTCGAAGGTTTCGACTTCGACCGACGCGTGGTGATCACCGACGAGCTGGAGATTCCCTGGGATCATCTGGTGGTCGCTGCCGGCGTTCGCACCAATTACTACGGCAACGACTGGGAATCGGTGGCCCCTGGACTCAAGACCCTCGAGGACGCGCACGTCGTGCGGGCCCGGGTGCTCGATGCGTTCGAGCAGGCCGAGGTGGCGCGGGTCCGGGGTGAGACCGACTCGGTTCCCGAATGGCTCACCTTCGTGGTGGTCGGGGCCGGAGCGACCGGGGTCGAGGTCTCGGGAGCGATCAAGCAGCTCGCGGTCGATCGCCTCGCCGGGGAATTCCACGAACTCGAAGTCTCGAAGGCCCGGGTCATCCTGGTCGAGGGTGGAGACCGGGTGTTGCCGGCGATGTCGAAGCGGTCCTCGGATTTCGCCGCCGCGACCCTCGAGCGGTACGGGGTCGAAATCCGTACCGACACCAGGGTCATGGACGTCGGGTTCGACGGCGTGCACCTCATGGCCGGAGACCAGAAGGAATTCATCCGCTCTCGGACCGTCATCTGGGGGGCGGGAGTCACCGCCAGTCCGCTGGCGGGGGCCATCGCCGAAGGGCTCGGTCTGCAGCAGGCGGCCGGCGGGACCATTCCGGTCGGCGATGATCTTTCGATCGCGGGACGACCGGACATCCGGGTGGTCGGGGACATCGCCTACGTCGAGCAGAGCAACGGCAATCAGGTTCCGGGTGTCGCCCAGGGGGCGATCCAGATGGGGATCTACGCCGGCAAGGCACTCAAGCGATCCGTCACCGGTCGGGCCGAGTCGGGCAAGGCCTTCCGGTACCGAGACAAGGGTTCCCTCGCGACCATCGGTCGTGGCCAGGCGGTCATGGACGTCGGCCGTTTCCACCTCTCCGGCTTCCTGGGCTGGGGCGTCTGGGCGATCGTCCACATCTGGTTCCTGGTGAACTTCCGGAGCAGATTGATGGCGATGGCGGCCTGGGTCTGGGCCTACGTGGTTCAGGACGGCGTGAACGAACTGATCACCAAGCAGGATCTGGAACGAGAGGCTCCGATCAAGGTGACGCCGCCCGCGGTCGAATCCGCGGTGTGAGGAAGCACCGGTTCGGTTCGAAGCGCGGTCGGCGTTGACGCACCCGGTCGTGAGATATTCGACCCGCGATTTTGATTCGTCGATCCGGCGCGACCAACGGCCGCGGCGGTCAGTTCTCCCAGGCGTCGAAGAGTTCGTCCAGGTCGAGGTGGTCGACCACGCCGTCGCGATTCAGATCGGATGACCCGGAGGTCGTGCCCCAGCTGGCGATGATCCGACCGAGGTCGAGGCCGTTGATCCGCCCATCTTCGTTCAGATCCTCCGCCTGATAGAAGCTCGAGGGATACGCGGTGCCCGAGTAGAACGGCTGGCCCCAGTGTCGGGATGCATTGAACAGGTCGTAGATCCCGAGTTGCAGGGGTTTCACGATCGGGAGGACGGTCGGGCTCAAGGCCGAGGCGAAGGGCGCGTTGGCGGGGACGAGCACCGCCGTACTGAACGAGTTGAGGAACGCTTCGAAATTCGGATACGTCCAGTAGCCGAAGAACGGGGTGGTGGTCGCCGCCTTCTCGGCGCTGAACAGGAACCAGAATCGATCGACCTGATCCGCGGTCACGATCGGCGAGCTGTAGTCGATCGAGATCTCGGTGTACCGGTAGGGGAGGAGCGTCGGCTGATCGATCCGGGGACCGACCACGTCGGCGGCGAGGTCGTTGGTGGTCGGTGTCGCCAGGCTCCAGACTTCAGGCGACGAGGGAATCGGAGTGGTGCCGTCCATCAATTGGAGTCGGGTGTACTGCTCCCACAGGGAGAATCGAGTTCCACTTCCGGTCAGGACCACGCCTCCCGGATTGCCGTCCGGATTGGGGATGTTCGGATCGGCGACCGTCGAGATCATGCCCTCGCCGGGAAGCCGCGGCCGACGCCGCAGGGTGGACGCCAGGATGTTGGCGGAGGTCTCGGGCCCCGTGGTCCAGGGGCTCACCGCACCGATCGGCGTGGGAGTGGCGCCGCTGTCCGCGCCGCCGGCACACATCCAACGGAAGAAACTGCCGCCCTCCAGGGCGTTGGTCGTCTTGTCATAGGCGCACGCGTCGTAGACCTGCAGGTAGACGGAATCGATCAGCGGCGCGGTGGTCCCGGTTCGATAGGTCAGGGTGCGGGTGGCGTCGAGGTAGGTCACGCCGCCGTACGGGGTGACGCTGTAGCTCGAGATCAGGGGGAAGTCGCCGGTGAGCAGCTTGGCGAAGGTGTGGGATTCGACTCCGACGCTGATCCCGAGCCGCATGTCCCGCATCGCGGTCGGTCCCGAGGTGCGATACATGTCCATCCAGATCGCGAGTTGAAGATAGAGCTCGCTTCCTCCACCCTTGACTTCGGGATCGATGGTCAGCCCCTTGAGGGCGCCGTTCGCCAGGCTCGGCTGGCTCGCGAGGGTTCCGAACCAGTTGAGCAGCAGTCCCATCACGGTGCGATCCGCCGAGCAGCCACTGCACTTTCCCCATTTCGCGGTGGGAAGGAGGGGCGCGGTCACGGTCCCGACCACCGGCGTGACCGATGTCCCCGACCAGTTGCCGCACGCGGTGTCGTTGCTGGGCTTGAACGACGAGTGGTCGGCCAGCAGTTCAACGTCGATCGATTGAAGATCCGATTCGCTTCCCATCGTCTGCAGGAATCCGACCAGGTTGAGATCGGTGCCGACCTTCGGGGCCGCGGTCGGATCGTAGAAGTCGCAGTACCCGTCGCTGGGGATCGCCGGCGTGGTCACGTAGAGCACCAGTCGAGCCGGTTTCTGCGAACGGCAGTAGTCGAGCAACCAGGTGTGATAGTCGATGAGACTGACCTTGCCGGGCGCGGAGTCGCGGTAGTCCCAGATCACCCGACCGGATTGATCATTTGCCTGATGTCGAATTCGTGCCCGGTCCTGAGCCTCTGCGATGTGATCACCGAGGCCGGTGGACAGCACGACGATTCCAGACAGGACCATGGCGGTGGTGCGACGCATCGTTTCTCCTCGAAAGGTTCAGGCACTGGTCGTTTGAAACTACCTCCGCCGGCCAGGCGTGCCAGACGTTTCCCAGGGAGAGACCGAGAAGACCGAGCAAACGTTGGTTTTCGGTCGCTCGGGACGGGACTGGCGGTGGGATACACCGGAACCGGGGTCGGTTTTCTCGTCTGATGGGAGTGTTCGTCCGGGCGATCACCCTCCGGGTCACCGGCCGCGGGAAGCACGGTCGCCGGCGGTCATCGAAGAACGGCGGGCCGGTCGAGGATCTGGGAGTTGGGCACGCTGTTTCCGAACCGTTCGAACTGATCGAAGGTCCAGAGCACGTCCTTGGTCTCGGGATCGATCTTCACCAGCAGCGGCTGCCCCGGGCCCGCGTGACAGTTTCCGATGACGTAGGCGCCATCGGGGTGCACTTCGAGGGTGGTGACCCACGCCAGGCGAATCCCGGGGAGCTCGTTCTGGGTGAGACTCCAGACGACCTCTTTCGTCGGCGTCACCTTGATCACGCCATGACCGTTTCCGGTGGCGATCAGGGTGTGCCCGTCGTGCAGGCGAACCGCGGCGAAGCATTTGTTGCCGAAGGCCTCGTGACCGTGGCCGCCTTTCGCTGCGCCGTCACCCATGGGCACGTCGAAGTCCCACGCGACGCGTCCGGTGCCCTGTTCGTATTCCCGCACCGCACCGTCGGCTTCGTGGCAGACGAGGTACCGGTCCGCGGCGATCTTGCGGACCAGTCGGGTGTCGGTGTGGGGATGCGGATTCCGAACCGTCATCGGGGTGACGGATTGCAGCACGCCGTTCCGGTCGACTTCGATGATCCGGGCGGGTCCGCTCTCCGCGATCATGAGCCGCCATTCATCGGATGGGTTGAGATCCGAATTCGGGGGTAGCGGCTGGAACGCATGCACTTCGACCGGGGTGCCCCGGTTGCCGTTCATCACCCGACTGTCGTACGACCAGACGACTTCTCTGGTCGAGGGGTCTATCTCCACCACTTCGCCCGACCCGCGCTGCACCATCACGTGGCCGTCGGGAAGCACGTGGAGATCGTGAATGCCTCCCCACGGCATCTCCCATTCGACCTCTCCGGACCGGTCCACGATCGCCAACCGCCCGTTCCCCTGGGTGATCAACCGGTGCGAACGAGTCGGAGGCTCGACGACGATGGTCTTCTGGTGATGCGTGGTGCCCGCGCCGTCGCGGAAACGGGCGACCAGTTCGCTGGTCCCGGTCCCGGGGTCGGTGGTCGCATCGATCTGGAGGTAGACGTGGGGAATGCCCTTGGTGAACCGGATGCCGGGGTGCGGGGCGTCCGCGGCCTTGATCAGGCCGTCGTGGATCGGACTGGTGATGAATTCGGTGAGGGTGTGTCCGAGTTCGGCTCTGGTGTCGTGCTCGATCTCCCGACTCCAGTGGATGTCGCCACCGACCAGCACCACGCCGTCGCTGCCCACCCGGGAGAGCAGGTCGATGAGGCGATCGTACTCCCGTGGATACAGGCCCCAGTGGTCGGTCTTGCCCGGCCGGGTCGCACCGTTGAAGATCATTCCGCAGGCGAGGATCTTGAACGGGGCCTCGCTCGCGGCGAGCTTCCGTTCCAGCCACGCCCACTGGGCGGCGCCCAGAAGCGTCGGGTCGTCCGTGGTTCCCTCGGTGCGGGCGAACCACCGGGTGTCGAGGATGAACACCTCGACCGGACCCTGGCGAAAGCTCGTGTAGATCCCCTGGCCGTCGGGGCCTTCACTCTTCTGCGGCCGATGCTCGAGAAACGCCTGCCGACTGTTCTCCTTGCCCTTGAGGCGACCGTCGGTGTCGTTGCGGCCGAAGTCGTGATCGTCCCAGGTCGAATACACGGGGACGTGGGCGACCAGCGATGACAGGCCGGGCGCCACCACGAACTCGCGGTATCGCTTTCGCTGGTACTCGAGATTCGTGGTGTCGATGTACGGCGTGTCGCCGAGCAGGACCACGCCGGTGATTCCGTCGGCATCCATCCGTCGCCAGACCGACGCGGACCCTTCGTCCTCCCGGGCGCAGCTGCCGAAGGCGAGATTCGCCCGGAGATCGGGATCGGGACGAGTCTGGAACCACCACGCCGGATCCGCCTGGCCGGCGATCCGGTAGGTGTACCGGGTGTCCGCCTTCAGACCGTCCACCCGCACCGTGCAGGCCCCGTCCGCGGTGTCGTCCGAGACCACGGATCTGCTGACCGAGGTCTCACCCGCGGAGTCGAAGACTTCCACCGGGACGTCACCTCGGTCGGCGGGACGAAACCAGATGGTCACGCCGCCCGAAGTGAGTTCGCCCAGCATGGGACCCTGGATCGGGTCCTCGGCGGAGGTCGGACCGACGAGGGCGAGCACGATGAGGAGCATGAAGCGAGTCATGCGCTCAGCCTACGCTCGCCGGCCCGGGTCAGTCGACGAACCGGATCTCGTGCCGATACCAGCCGTTGGCGAGTCGAGTGCTGGTCATTCGATGCTCGCGGTCGTCTCCGGTTCGCATCTCACGGGTCACGATCATCGTGCCGTTGAGTCTCCGACGACCCGGGCGGGCGAACCATCGCCGTTTCCGATGCGGGACTCGTCCAGATCGACCGCGGCGCGTTGTAGACCACCAGGTCCGCGACGGACGATCCGGTGGACTTCGGGGTGCTGTCGCAACCGGTGGCCATGAAGAGCCCGGCGATGACTGCCATGATGGCGATGCGGAACGAGTTCAAATCGATCTCCTTGACTGATGATGGTGGGTTGGCACCATCAATCTACACCAGAATCGAGTCTCCTCGCCCCCGGGGGAAGAAGCTCGATGTCCACCGAATCGGACGTCCTGAAGATCCTGGAATCCGGACCCCGAGAGGCTCCACCCGATCGACACTATTCTTGGAGACATGATCAACCGCCTGAACCTGTTGCTGCTCGTGATCCTCGCCATCGCTCCGGCCCCGGCGCTCGGCAAGGAGATCGACGTCTTCATCTTCGCCGGCCAGTCCAACATGGAAGGCGCCGACTCCAGGGTCGCGGACGTCGATCGCTTCCCGCCGTTCCGCGGTGTGACCACGCCGCGGCAGGATGTCCGGTTCTGGCACGTGATCGGCCGGGAGGACAAGGCCGACTCGAAAGGCTGGGTTCCACTGCAACCGGTTCGGGGCATGGTGGGGCCGGAGCTGGTCTTCGCTCGCGACGTGATGAAGCATGCGAAGACGGACATCGCGATCGTGAAGGTCGCGGCCGGCGGCACGCATCTCGGCGGCGATTGGAACCCGGATGAACCATCCGGTTTCAAGATGTATCCGTTGCTCCTCGACACCGTCCGGTCCGCGATGGCCGACCTCGAACGCCAGGGATTCACCCCGACCTTGAAGGGATTCTTCTGGCACCAGGGCGAGAACGACATGTTCGAGGAGGCATACCTTCGGGACTACGGCGTGAACCTCGCGAACTTCATGAAGCGGGTCCGTGCGGATCTCGATGCGGCCGATCTTCGATTCTACGTCGGGGAACTCTGCACCAAGACGGTCTGGGGAATGGACCTTCGGCCGCGAATGGCGGACGTCGCTCGCGGTCAACGGGCCGTCACCGAGGCGGATCCACGGGCCCGGTACGTACCCACCTCGCACGTCGGGGTCGAGATCGGGGGCGGGGCCGGTCTGCATTATCACTACGGCACGCTCGGCCAGTTGGAACACGGCGCGAACCACGCCTCCGCGTACCTCGCGGATCAGGGCATCGAAGCCCCGGTGCGATCCACGATGAAACGTTGGCCGTACTCCCGCATCCGCGAAGTGGATCTCTGGATCCTCGCGGGCCATCGCAACATGGAGGGCGAACGGGCCTTCGTGCAGGAACTCGAAGACCTCGAGGGTGGCAGGGCGCTCGCTCGATCGCAGAAGATTCCGTATCGCTACGCGACGGGGGGCGGCGTGCACACCTCGAGTGGATGGGAGCCACTGGGACCGGCCGGGTTGTACGACACCTTCGGCCCCGAGCTCTCCTTCGGCGCCGGGATGCGGAAGAACGATCGTCGCCAGCCGATCGCGATCGCCAAATTCACCCACAGCGGATCACAGATCATCGACTGGACCCCGGAAGGAAGCGTGGCGACGGCCCGAAACCTCTATCCCACGTTCCTCGCCTTCATCCGCGAGTCGATGGAAGCGATCCGCGAAGCTGGGGGGCGTCCACGACTCGCCGGGGTCGTCTACCACTGCGGCGAGAACGACATGTCGTTCCACCCCTTCCGAATGCAGGCGGCCACGCGGCTGGAGACCACGATCGCGCAACTCCGAAAGGATCTTGGCGCTCCGGGACTTCCGTGGTTCATCAGCCAGCAGCCGCCGACGGACCACGAGAGCGTGAACGGCGTGGACGTGGTGGCGGACATGGCGGCGCTTGCCGGTCGCCATCCCAACACCCACCACCGCGTGATGTCCGGATTTCCTGATCAGCCGAAGCAGCTGGTGCTCGATACCGGGGCCATCGTCTGGTTGGGAAACGAGTGGGCGGACTGGGTGGCGGAGGTCGGTGACCGCTGAACGGTCGTCAGGCGAGCAGCTCGCGCACGACCTTTCCGTGCACGTCGGTGAGGCGGAAGTCACGCCCCTGGTGAGCGAAGGTCAGTCGTTCGTGGTCGAAGCCGAGTTGATGCAGAATCGTGGCGTTGAGATCGTGCACGTGCACCGGGTCTCGGACGACGTTGTAGCCGTGGTCGTCGGTCTCGCCGTGGATCGTTCCCGGTCGCGTACCGCCGCCCGCCATCCACATGGTGAACGCCCGGGGGTGATGGTCCCGTCCATAGTCGTTCGCGGTCAACGGACCCTGCGAGTAGTTGGTGCGGCCGAACTCACCGCCCCAGATCACCAGTGTGTCGTCGAGCAGGCCGCGTCGTTCAAGGTCGATCACGAGGGCCGCGGACGCCTGGTCGGTCTCGCGACACTGCACGCGAATGCCGGCGGGCAGACCGCCGTGCTGGTCCCAGCCCTGGTGATAGAGCTGGATGAACCGAACGTCACGTTCGGCGAGACGGCGGGCCATCAGACAGTTCGCGGCGAACGTACCCGGTTTTCGCGCATCCTCTCCGTAGAGACGGAAGGTCTCCGCCGGTTCGTCCGAGAGGTCGGTGACTTCCGGAACCGACATCTGCATCCGGTGGGCGAGTTCGTACTGGGCGATCCGCGACCGAATGGCCTCGTCGCCCTCGCGTACCCGTTGAAGTTCGTCGAGGGCTCGAACCTGTTCCAGCATGCGTCGACGGGATGCGGGGGACACGCCCTCGGGGTCGGCGAGGTAGAGGACCGGTTCCGCGCCGGCTCGAAGTTGCACGCCCTGGTGGCGGCTCTCGAGGAACCCGTTGCCCCAGAGTCTCGCGTAGAGCGGCTGGCCGCCCTTGTCCTTGGTGATCAGCACCACGAAGGCCGGCAGGTCCTGGTTCTCGCTTCCCAGTCCGTAACTCACCCAAGATCCGAGCGACGGTCGACCTGCGATCTCCGAACCGGTCTGGAAGAAGGTGATCGCGGGGTCGTGGTTGATCGCATCGGTGTGCATCGATCGGACGAAACAGAGTTTGTCGACGATGTCCGCGGTGTGCGGCAGGAGTTCGCTCACCCACATCCCGCATTCGCCGTGACGCTTGAACTTGAACTGGGATCCCGCAAGCGGAAGCGTCGATTGATTGCCCGACATCCCGGTGAGACGCTGCCCCCGACGAATGGAGTCGGGGAGTTCCTCGCCGTTGCATCGGCGGAGCAGGGGCTTGTCGTCGAAGAGATCGAGTTGCGAAGGCCCTCCGCTTTGGAAGAGTGAAATGATTCGTTTCGCTCGCGGCGCGAAGTGGGGCTGGCGGGAGGCGAGCGTCGGTGGTCCGCCGCCGATCGCGGGAGTCATCGATGCCAGCGCCAGGGCGCCGAGGCCGCCGGCGGATTGGGCGAGGAATCGCCGGCGGGTGGTGACCAGCGGATCGAATGGAGGTGGAATGGGCATCCGGGTCATCTCCGGGTGGTGGCGGCGTCGGTGTTGAGGATCGCGGAACAGGTGATGGTCATGGCGGCGACCCGAGCAGGATCGAGTTCGGGATGTCGGGAGTCGCCACCGATGGAGGCGAGGGCGGCCGCGGATTCGGGTTGATCTCGGAAGGCGGCGAGTTCCGCGGCGTACAGCCCGACCAGCATCGTGCGTTCCCGGTCCGACGGATGACGACTGGTCAGTCTGCGAAACGCCGCTTCGATCGCCTGCGAAGGCTCGTTGGTCTCCGCCAGCACCCGTTCGGCCAGCACTCGGGCGGCTTCCACGAATTGCGGGTCGTTCATCAGTACCAGAGCCTGCAGGGGGGTGGCGGTCAGACTCCGGCGTGCGGTGCAGACGTCGCGTTGGGCGGCGTCGAGCAGAAGCATCGCGGGCGGGGGTGAGGTTCGCTTCCAATGGGTGTAGAGGCTTCGCCGATGCAGTCCGTCGCCATCACTCTGCGGGTAGGCCGCGCCGCTCTTCTCCTGCCACAGTCCGGGAGGTTCGTAGGGGAAGACGCTGGGGCCACCGATTCGATCGACCAGGAGTCCGCTGGCGGCGAGGGCATGATCCCGCAGCATCTCCGCCCCGAGGCGACCGGCAGGGCCGCGAGAGAGAAGGCGGTTGTCCGGGTCGATCTGGTCGCCCGTATCGCTCGTCCGGGACGAACGTTGGTAGGTCGACGTGAGAACGAGTCGCCGCAGCATCGCTTTCACATCCCAACCTGAGGCGATGAAATCGAGGGTCAGTTCGTCGAGGAGTTCCGGATGGGATGCACGGATCCCCTGCACTCCGAAATCCTCGGGGGTGGGGACCAGTCCCGTCCGGAACACCTGCATCCAGAGTCGATTCACCGCCACCCGGGCGGTCAGCGGATTCTCCGGGGCGGTGAGCCAGCCCGCGAGGCCGAGTCGATTTCGCGGCGCGTCGGTGGGGAGGTCACCGAGGATCGCCGGCACGCCGGGCGTCACCACGTCGCCGGGGCGGTCGTAGCGCCCCCGCTCGAGGATTCTGGTCGTACGGGGTTCGTCCAGCTCCTTCATCACCATGAGTTCGGGGGTTCGGTCGATCACCGCCG